>URRX01000039.1 GCA_900550345.1 uncultured Anaerococcus sp.
ACCTATGTTTTAAAATATATTTTCTTAAGTATCTTCATAAGAATAACATTTTTAAAATTTTTAATGATAATGCAAATCGTTCTTGACATTTGTTATTTTTATTGCTAATATTTAATTGTCGATAGTTAATTAACTAAAAATACAAATTTATAAATTAAATAATAAGGAGAATAAAATGAAAAATAAAAAATCACTTAGTTTAATTGCCCTTTTATCTTTGGGCCTTGTTATGACAGCTTGTGGGAAAGATCAAAAAAATGATGAGACTTCAAGTTCAAATGTTTCTCAAGAAATGAAAAAAGATGATGCTTCTAATAAGAGCAATGCTTCTTCAGATGATAAAAGCAATGCTACTTCAGATGATAATAAAGAAAAATCTAGTGAAGTAAGTCTTGCTGACTGGGAAGGTGAATGGAATGATATGGGCGGATATCTTGAAAAAGATGAAGTTCAAAATGCTTTTAAAACTTTAGCTGAAAAAGAAAAAGTTGATGAAAAAGAAGCTAAGGAAAATTATTTAAAGAAAAGAAAATGTGATTTTGGTGGTCTTGAAATAAAAGATAACAAAATCAAATTCTTAAAAGATTTCCCAGATAAAAAAGGTGAAGTTATAAGCGAAAGCGAATATAAATATGTTGAAAAACAAGAAGTAGAACACGGCGGCCATAAATTAGAATGGGATATTTTTGAAGCTGTAAATGATGATGCACCTTATAAATATATTCTTATGATGCCAATTCACGGAGAAGAAAGTCTAACACATTTCCACATGAGATATGGCGATGACAAGGATAAATTATTAAAAGAAGAAGGATGGTTCCCTACTTTTGTAAAACCAAATACAACTGATGCACAAATAATTGATGAAATTACTGAATAGATTATATGGGTTGAAATTTTTCAACCCTCTTTCTAAGGAGGAAGAATGAAAAAAAGATATATAAGTTTTTTTGTTTTCTTACTTTTTCTATTTAGCTCTTGTGCAAATAAGAATGAGCACTCTTCTGATAAACCTTTGGTTTATACTTCTTTTTATCCTGTTAACGAAATGACAAAAATGATTGGTGATGACACAATAGATGTTGAATCTTTTATGCCCCTTGATAAACAACCTCACCTTTGGGAGCCAAGTCCTAAAGATATGAAAAAATTAGCAAAGTGCGATCTTTTGGTTGTAAATGGTGCCAATATGGAACCTTGGCTTGATAAGGTTAAGGAAAATTTACCAAATCTTGATATTTTAAAATTATCTGACTCTGTTGACCTTATTACTTATAAGGGAGCAGCAGCTATCGGTGATTTTCAATACATGTCCAAGGTAAATTTAAAAAAGGGAAAAAATAAATTTGATTTTGGCCACACTCATGAAGATATGATGAGGGTTGCCTTTATAAAAGATGATGGTAGTCGTGGAGAAAATTTGGTGAAAAAATGTAAAGATATAATGAGCCAAAAAGGAGAGTTGATTCATCAAAAAGAAACTTTCGACCTTGAAGAAGGAAAGGTTTATGGACTTGAAATGGGACATGAGTCTGGAGAGGTTTTCTTTAATGTTCCAAAAGATGGAGACTATATTTTTATAAGCGACAGGATAAGTGAAGATCTTCTTCCATATAATTTGGTTGGAAGCGATGGTAAATTTTTAAAAGATGAAAAAAAGGAAGAGCCTTTGATGGAGGGTTCATCTTCTGGATTTGATAAAATAACTTATGATCCCCACTCATGGTTATCCATTACCAATGCAAAAAAATATTTAAATGCTATCAATGAAAAATTAACCGAGAAATATCCGAAAAATGAAAGAGTTTATAGGAAAAATAAATTAAAGTATGTTGATAAACTTACTGATATTGATGCAAAATATAAGGAAAAATTTTCAAAAATCGATAAAAATAATAGAAATTTCTTAGTAATTCATTATGCCTATGCTTATATTGCAAGAGATTTTGATTTGTTTCAATATCCATTACAAGGATTGACCAGTTTAGAAAATCCTAGCCTTAAAACTATAAAAAAAGCCATAGACTTTTCTGAAAGTAAAAATATTTCCACAGTTTTCTATGAATATGGACAAAATCCAAAGCAAGCTAAAGCCTTAGCCGAAGAAATCGGTGGAAAAGTATCCCCTCTTGCATCTATGGAATATGTGAATAAAGAGCAGGAAAAAAACAAACTTAATTATATTGATCTTATGGAAATGAATCTTGAAAATCTCTACAAATCTATGAGCAAGGAGGAAAATAATGAAAGCAGTATCAATAAATAATTTGAATTTTTCTTATTCACAAACTCCAGTTTTAAAAGATTGTAATTTAAATGTTGATGTTGGTGAGTTTACAGTTATTCTTGGCGGAAATGGGTCAGGTAAGTCGACTTTAATAAAGCTTATGCTTGGAGAGCTAAAAAAGAATAGTGGAGAAATTAAAATTCTTGGAAAAAATATTGAAGATTATGTTTCTTTCAAAGACATTGGTTATGTTCCACAAATAAATATAGTAAATAAAATTGCCTTTCCTATAACTTGCCTTGAGCTAGTTTCATTAAATCTTTACGAAGAATTTGGTTTTATTAAAATTCCCAAGAAAAATCATTACCAAAAAGCAAAAGATATATTAAAAAAAATGGGCATGGAATCTTATATCAACACTCCTGTAAATGAATTGTCGGGAGGTCTTGCTCAAAGAGCAATGATTTCAAAAGCTATGATAAATGATCCAAAAATTTTGATTCTTGATGAACCAACAGCGGGAGTTGACAAGTATTCTAAGGACCATTTTTTTGAAACAATAGATTTTCTTTCAAAGAAATTTAATGTAACTATAATTATGGTTACTCATGAATTAAAAGAAATGGAATCTTTGAGTATTGATTTTACAAAATATGAAATGATAGAAGGGAGTTTGAAAAAATGCTAGAATTTGCTTTTATGAGAAAGGCACTTATTTTGGGATTTTTACTTTCTATTATGATCCCTATAATAGGAATTGTAATGGTAAATAGAAAAACTTCCATGATAGGTGATGCCCTATCTCATACAGCTCTTGCTGGAGTTGGGATGGGCCTAATATTAGGTTTTGATCCACTTTTAGGATCTTCAATCGTTTGTGTTGTCGCTGCTTTTTTGATAGAACTTATAAGAAAAAAACTTCCCCAATATGGTGATATGGCAACAGCTGTTATTATGAGTACAGGTCTTGGAATTGCAGCTATTCTTTCAGATTTTGCTCCCGGGGGAAATTCTTTTGAATCTTACCTTTTCGGATCAATTTCATCAGTTACAGATAGAGATATAGTAAACACAAGTATTGCCTTTATTTTGGTTTTAATATTATCAATTTCAAGATACTCATCTCTTTTAGCTATAGCAATAGATCCAAATACAGCTAGGCTTGCTGGAGTAAAAGTAAAAAGCTTAGACGCATCTTTTACTCTCCTTGCAGCCATAACTATAGCCTTGTCTGTAAAAATAATTGGAGCTTTAATGGTTACAAGCTTAATAGTTTTACCAGTAGCAACAGCCTTAATTATTGCTAAAAGTTATAAACAAACATTTTTTATAACAATTACACTCGGCGTAGTCTATATGATGCTTGGTATTATTCTAAGCTATCAATTCGATATAAAGCCAGGTGGAGCAATTGTTGTAAATTCAATAATAGGAATGTTATTCTTTGTTTTATATAAAAAGTTAAGAAAAAATAAAGTATAAAAGTTGGGCCTTACAAAATATAATATTTTGTAAGGCCCATTTTAAATTTAAAAAATTCACCCAGCTTAGTTTTGCTTTCATAAATTTGATAAATTAATATCTTTAATTATAGATTAAAATATATAGTATTGATTAATAAGTAGTGTTTTGATAAAATTATAATAAATTATGAAGAAAATTTGTTTATGAAAGGAAATCATATGAAAAAAACAATTACAAAAATTTTATTTGCTGTTTTGGGACTGTGTGTTCTTGGAGCAATCGCTTTTTTTGCCTTTGGTCAAAAGGGTGGAAAAAGTATTTTGAAAAAATCTGATGGAAAAATTGATACTTCAAAAGCTGATATTAAGGTTGAAATTAGTGGTTTTGATGGTTATGGTAAGGCAAAACTTTCAAAAAAAGAAGTTGAAAATTTGGATATAGAATCTTTAAACGATGATTATTCAACTGATGATATTTTAGACAATGTTGACATAAAACTAAAAGCCAACAAATTAGAAAATCTTTCTAATGGTGATGAAATTGAGATTACTATGACTTTTGAAAATAATTCTGACCTTGATATAGATATTTCTGATAAAAAAGTCGTTAAAAAAATCAAAGTTAAAGGACTTGAAGAAATTATAAATTCTTTGGATGATCTTGATGATGATACCCTTGATAGGATGAATAAGGATGCAATCAAAAATCTTTCAAAAGATTTTTACGATCCATATAAAGGCTCTGATATCGATAACTATACTGTTGGCAATAAGATGAATTATGAATTTAACCAACTTTCTACCCTAGAAAAACCTCTAACTGAAAAAGAAATTATTGAAAAAAGCAAATTTGATAACCAAAAATCTTATGCTATTGCTATAATTTATGAAATTAAATTTGAAGAAGTTAAAAAGTATAAATGGGATGATGTTACCAATAAAAAAGTAATTACCAAAAAAGAACCAAGGGCAAAATATGCTGTATTTACTTTTGAAAACATCCAAAAAAATAATGGTGGAATCATTTATTCTACAAACAGACCTTATTTAGTTGATAGCGAAGAAAAAGCTCTAAATCAAATAAAATATGATGGTTATGAATTAATTAATGATGAAGATGAAAAAACCGAAATAAGTAATGAAACAAGCAATGACCAAAAAAATCAAGATAATAAAAACGATGATAATGCTTCAAATAATTAATTTTAATTTGTAAGATTCACTATTATTCAAAAAGTTTATTATTAAAAAATCTAATAATAAAAGAGGCTAATAAAGCCTCTCAGAGTATTAACAAACCCTCAAGCACGAATATCTGACTCCAAAAATTGTTGATTTCTAAATTTCAAAATTCTAAAATCGCAAACTCGCTAACGCTCAAGCAGTGCGATTTTTAACGAATTTTTAAATTTGAAATCAAATCAATTTTTTACGTATGATATTCTTAGCATGAGGATTTGTATAATTTGTCAACATCCTGAGAGGCTAATAAAGCCTCTTTTTTTATCCCAAAACCTCGGATTTTTCTTTTGTTTTTTCTTTTTTATTGGCAAAATTTATTTTTCCTTCTTTTACTGTAAGATTTATTACCATATCTTTTGATAATTTTCCTTCCAATATTTCTTCTGCCAATTGGTTGTCGATTTTATTTGTGATGTGGCGTTCAAGTGGTCTTGCCCCGTATTCTTTTGAAAATCCGCCTTCTGATAGTAAATCTACTACTCTCTTGTTATAATTTATTTCTATTCCAAGATTTTTAAGTCTTTGTTTTGTTTCTTCGAGTAAAATTTTTGTAATTTCCTTGATTGCATCTTTATTAAGGGAATTAAACATAATTATATCGTCAAGTCTATTTAAAAATTCTGGAGCAAAGGCGTTTTTTATGGCCTTATTTATAATTTCCTTATTTGAATCTTCAATTTCTTGATCTACATCACCTGTTCCAAAACCAATTTTTGGATTTTGATTTAAAGATGATACTCCAACGTTACTGGTCATGATTATAATTGTATTTTTAAAATCTACAGTTCTTCCTTGACCATCTGTCAAACGACCATCGTCTAAAATTTGTAAAAGTAAATTGAAAATGTCTGGATGAGCTTTTTCAATTTCATCAAACAAAATTACAGAATAAGGATGTTTTCTTACAGCTTCTGTAAGTTGACCACCTTCTTCGTAACCAACATATCCTGGAGGAGATCCAACAAGTCTTGACACAGCAAATTTTTCCATGTATTCACTCATGTCCATCCTGATTAGATTGTCCATATCTCCAAATAAATTTTCTGCCAAAGATTTGGCAAGATATGTTTTACCAACTCCTGTTGGTCCTACAAAAATAAATGAGCCTATTGGTTTATTTGGATCTTTGAGTCCTACTCTTGATCTTTTTATTGCGTGAGAAATAGAATCTATTGCTTTATCTTGACCTATAACTTCTTTTTTAAGATCAATATCTAGATCCATATATTTTTGTTTTTCATCTTCTGTTAATTTTGTAATTGGAACTTTTGACCAATCTGAAACTATTTTTGCTATTTGGTCAAATCCAATTTTTAAATTGACTTTATTTTCTTTCTTTTCCTTTTCAAATTTTTCTCTCGCTTGGTTAATTTGATCTCTAAGACTTGCAGCTTTTTCAAAATTTTGCTCATTTATTGCTTGAGCTTTTTCTTCTATAAGTTTATCCAAAATTTCTTTGTTTGAAGTTTGATCTTTATTTTCTCTATAATTTTTGATTCTTTCTTTTGAACAAGCTTCATCTATTACATCAATTGCCTTATCTGGCAAAAATCTGTCTTGGATATATCTTTGTGATAAATCAACTGCAGCTTTTATAGCATCATCTGTAATTTCTACCTTATGATGATCTTCGTATTTATCCTTTAATCCTTCAATTATTTTTATTGTGTCATCTTTATTTGGTTCTTCTACATGAACTGGTTGCATTCTTCTTGTCAAAGCTTGGTCTTTTTCTACGTGTTTTCTATATTCATCAATTGTTGTTGCTCCAATAATTTGAATATCTCCCTTGGCAAGAATTGGTTTTAAAATATTTGCTGCGTCCATAGATCCTTCGCTTGCACCAGCTCCCAAAACCATATGAAATTCATCAATAAATAAAATCACATCTTCTCTTTGTTCAAGTTCTTCAAATAATTTTTTGAGTCTTTCTTCAAAATCTCCACGGTATTTTGTTCCTGCAATCATACTTGCAAGATCTAGAGAAACAATAGTTTTATCTTCCATAATTAGAGGAACTTTTTCTTCAATAATTCTTTGAGCAAGTCCTTCAATTATAGCAGTTTTACCAACTCCAGGATCTCCAATCAAAATTGGATTATTTTTGCTTCTTCTTAGAAGAATTTGGATAACTCTTTCGATTTCTCCATCTCTTCCAATAACTGGGTCAATTTTTCCAGCCTCTGCCAATTCATTTAAATTTTTGGCAAATTTTTTAAGATTTTCACCCAAATTTTTGGATGAATTTGTAGATTTTTCATCATTTTGTAAACGAATCAAATTATCTCTGATAATTTTTTTATCAAGTCCTGATAGCATAAACATAAGATTTGTAAATGAATCATCATCATTTAAAATTGCAAGAAGAACATCTTCTTCGCTTGCAGAGATTTTTTTTCTTTTTTGAGCAAAAAGTCTTGCCCTATCTAAAATTTGTCTTACTTTATTTGAATATTCTTTAGTTGGTCTTACTGCTGATCCCTTGCCAATATTATTTATTACAATTGATCTTAAAAGTTCGTAATTTGCTCCGGATTCTTCCAAAGCTTTTGTTGCAAGAGAACCAGTTTTCATAAGAGCCAAAAGCAAATGTTCAACTCCTATATAATCATGGCTAAGAGAATAAGATTCCCTTCGGGCCTGACCCGTTAGCCTATTTAATTTATTATTTTCCATTATCTAGCCTCCATATATGAATTAAAAAATTCATATCTTTCTTCATCTCTATTTCCCTTAAACTTATTCTTTGTAATATTGAAAATCAAATAATCAATTTCTTGATTTGATAGTTTTGTAGAAAATCCCAAAACATTATATTTTTTCAAATCATAAAGACAATTTATCATGCTAGTTAAAGTTTTTAAATTCTTACTAAAAAGATTAGTTTCTAAAATTTTTATAGAATCCTTTATATCTTCATCATTTAAACCATTTAAAGATTGGAAATCTCTCCTAAATCTTCTTTCATTTCTAACAATAGTATCAAGAATAATTTCAAAATTTTCTAGATATTCTCTCATATCTTTTCTATAATTTCCGAAATTTTTTAAAATATAAATATCATCGTCATAAGATTTGAAATATTCTGGAACAAATCTTGTAATGTAAATCCCATCATGGGCGAGACTTGATTTTAATGTTAAATAAGCTTGGGTATTATCCAAAAGCCCAAACAAAAACATCTTTAATCTAATTTCAATCCCATTTCCAGAATTTCTTCCAAAACTTGTTAGGTATCCATATTGAGGAGAAAAAGCGAAATCGAATTTTTTATCCAAATTTTCCTCAATTTCCATTGCCCTATCATAGGCAAGCTTAATTTCTTCTCCAAAATTTGTAATATTTATAGAAATATGGTCGCTATCATTTATTACAATAACATGATCATTAGAAAAAATGAGTCCTATAACTGCTTCCTTATTTTTAGAGTCAGAAGAAATTATTCCTGCATTTATTAATTTATTTAAAGTAATCTCATCTAGCTCATCGATTAATATCAAATCATCCCCATAAATTTCCCTAAATCTTTCTATAATTTCTAGAGAATCTTCCTCATTCATGGTGTTGGGGAAGTTATAATTTTCAATATTTCTTTTCAAAGATAAGTTATTTTCAAGTATTATGTCCTTATAATAGTCTATCAATTTCTCACCTTCATATTTAATTCATCTATTTTTTCCTTAAGATCTTGAGCCTTTTCAAAATCTTCAACTTCAACTGACTTTTGCAACTCTTCTTGCAAATTTTTAATCTTTATTGCCACTTCCCTAAAATCTCTATGTTTTCTTGGGAATTTTCCATCATATTTTTTCAAATTATTTACAGCCTTCAAAACCTCACGAGAATTTTTTTTATCAAGCTCATAACAATGAGGACAGCCAAAAATTCCTGCCCTTATATTTGCCACAGAATTTCCACATTCTGGGCAATGTTCTTCTTTTAATGATGAAAAATAATCATAAGAGAAATTATTTTTGGAAATTTTATAATCATAATAAGAATCTATAATTTGATCAAGGCTTGGCACAAATTTTTCCACCAAACTTCTCCAATCAAAATTATTTACATCAACTTCTTTATAATCTTCAAAACCTGTAACTTCACCTTGAGATAATTTTTGCACACAATCATTGCAAAGGTGAAAATCATGTTCTGTTCCATTTATAATTGCCTTTACAGTAACACTTGCTTCATTGTCACATCTGTCGCATTTCATATAATCAACTCCTTATTAGAAAGCTTAATAAAATATTTTTTACTATATCATGCCTTACTAAATTTCTCTTATTTTTTTCTACATTCATAAGCGACTTATCAAGAGTTGCATAGACTGCAATTCCCAATTCTTTTTCGTCCATATATCCCTTGTTAAAAAGTTCTGTAAAAAAACTTTTCGCTCTTTCTTCAGTTAATTCTTTATCTAAATTTTTAATAATATATTTTATATAATCATCTTCATCTTCGACTATAGTAATAATTCTTATAAAGCCATTGCCGCCTCTTTTGCTTTCAATTAAATATCCATTATATGGAGTAAATCTTGTAGAAAGAACATAATTAATTTGACTTGGAGAACACTCAAACCTTGTTGCCAAATCATTTCTACCAATTTCTACAAAACCTTCTTGAGTATTATCCAAAAGAGCCTTCAAGAATTTTTCTATATCAGACGTTAATCCTGCCATAGATTTACCTCGATTTCTTTGACTTTCTCTGACCTTTTATTTTATTGTACACTAAAATAGTATAGATTCAAGAATAATGAGTTGCTAAAAATTTATAAAAAAATAAGGCTAAAAAATTAGCCTTATTTTAATCATCTCTTCTATTTCCAAATAAAATCCAAAGTCTTAAAAATTGAAGGGCAGTGGAAATTGTTGCTGCAACATAAGTTAGGGCAGCAGATTTTAACATATCTTTTGCATAATCATTTTCTACACCAACAAGCATGCCAGATTCATCTAAAACTTTTAAGGCTCTTCTTGAAGCATCAAATTCTACAGGAAGGGTAATTATTTGAAAAATTAATACAAAAGAAAATAAAAATATTCCAATAGTAATTAATTTTCCCATAGAAAGAAAAATGCCCAACAAAATCATAGGAAAGGATAATTTTGATCCAAGATTTACAGCTGGAACTATGTAGGATTTTATTTTTAAAGGAATATAACCTTCCTTGTATTGAATAACGTGTCCACATTCGTGAGCTGCAACTGCCAAAGATGCAATTGAAGTATCAGTCATAGAAGTTTCTGATAAGGCAACTTCCTTACTTACCGGATTAAAATAATCAGACAAGGATCCTCTAACTTTTTTTATGGAAATATCATTGTAAGAATTTGTAGATAAAATATATCTTGCCGCATCAAAACCTGTAATTGATTTTTGTGTTCTTATTTTTTTATACTTATCAAACTTTCTTTGAATATTAGCTTGAGCAAGACTACTAATAAGAAGTCCTATCAAAACTAGAAAATAAGTTCTGTCGTAGTAAAACATAAATTTCTCCTTTTATTTTTTTCAATATACTATTGGAATTTTTTATTTCAATAATAAAATTAATGATAACAATTGAAAATAAATACAATAAATTTAGAAAATC
>URRX01000040.1 GCA_900550345.1 uncultured Anaerococcus sp.
TTTTGGCATACAAAAAACCCCTCCATCCGTATTCCGGATTTTGGGGTTCAGGTCATAAAGCCTGCTTTTTCTATGAAAAATTTTATCTTCTTTTTTCTTTTACATAATCACAAGAATTACATTTTATTTCATCTGTTGACCTATTTTTTTTGTGAACTAAAAGGTCTCCACATTCTGGGCATTTTTCACCTGTTGGTGGATCCCAGGTTGCATAATCGCATTTTGGAAAATTTGAACATCCATAAAATCTTTTGCCTCTTTTTGAAACTTTTTCAATTATTTCCCCATCATTACACTCTGGACACTTCACTCCAGTTGTTTTTATAATTGATTTTGTAAAATCACAATCTGGAAAATTTGTACATCCTATAAATTTTCCATTTCTTCCATGTTTTTCTGCTAGAGGGTGACCGCATTTCGGACATTTTTCATCCAAAATTTTATCTTTAACCTTATAATCTGTCCTATCTTTTGAAACTTTTTTTATGTCTTTTTCAAATCCACTATAAAATGATTTTAATACATCTTTCCAATAAACTTCATCTTGGGCAATTTTATCAAGTTCATCTTCCATTTTTGCTGTAAATTCTACATTTATTATGTCATCAAAACTTTCTTGTAAAAAATCATTTACTCTTATTCCAAGTTTTGTTGGAAGAATTTTTCTTTGTTCAAATTCTACATAATTTCTAGAAATAATTGAGGCTATTGTTGATGAATAAGTTGATGGCCTTCCTATCCCATATTCTTCTAAAGTTTTTACCAAACTTGCCTCTGTATAATTTGCTGGTGGTTTGGTAAAATGTTGGTCTTTTTTGATATCAATAGCCTTTATAATATCTCTTTTTTTTAAATCTGGTAGGATATTTTCATTTTCTTTTGCATTTGAAACTTTCATAAATCCATCAAATAAGGTGATTTTTCCATTTGTTTTAAATATTATTCCATTTGTATCAAAAGAAATTGATGTTGATAAGTATTCATAATCTGCCATCTGACTTGCTACAACCCTGGTCCAAATTAATTTATAAAGCTTATATTGTTGGTCAGTTAAATATTCTTTTACACTTATAGGGTCATTATAAATTGATGTTGGCCTGATTGCCTCGTGAGCATCTTGACTTGTTTTTGCTTTTTTTGAATAAGAATTTCCTTTTGATGCATATTTTTGACCAAATTTTTCCTTAATATAGGATAAACTTTCTCCAACAATTTCATTTGAAAGTCTTGTTGCATCTGTTCTCATATAAGTAATTAAACCGACTCTTCCCTTTTGACCTAAATCAATTCCTTCGAATAATTGTTGGGCAAGGGACATGGTATATTTAGTCGAAAATCCTAATTTATTTGAAGCATCTTGTTGGAGGGTTGAAGTTGTGTATGGCTTTTGTGGTTTTCTTTTCTTTTTTGTTTTTTGAATATCAACAACTTCAAACTTATCCTTATCAATTTTATTTAAGATTTTTTCTGCCCCATTTTCGTTGGAAATTTTCATTTTTTTTGCTTTTGATCCATAAAATTCTGATTCAAATTCAATTTTACTTTCTTTATGTTTAGCTGTAATTGTCCAATATTCTTCAGGTACAAAAGAATCTATTTCTTTTTGTTTATCAACAATTAATTTTAGGGCAACTGATTGAACCCTTCCTGCAGATAAACCGGATTTTACTCTTTTCCACAAAATTGGAGAAATTTCATAACCTACTATCCTATCCATTATTCTTCTTGCTTGTTGACTATCTACCAAATTTTGGTCGATTCTTCTTGGATTTTTTATAGCATTTTTTACATTATTTTTGGTAATCTCATGAAATTCTACCCTATTTAAATCATTATCATCAAGGTCCAAAAGATATTGTAAATGCCAGCTTATTGCTTCACCTTCCCTATCAGGGTCTGTTGCAAGATAAACTTTTTCTACGCTTCCTGCTTCTTTTTTTAAGGCATTAATTGTTTTTGCCTTTCCACGAACCTTTATATATTTTGGTTCAAAATTATCTTCTATATCTACTCCAAGTTTTGACTTTGGTAAATCCCTAAGATGACCATAAGTTGCTCTTACCTTATAATTAGAACCTAGCATCTTAGTAATTGACTTAGCCTTTGTTGGAGATTCTACTATAACTAAATTTTTTGCCATTTAATCCCCTTTACATACATACTCATTATTTCCCATATTTTCTATATAATCATTTAATTCTAAATATATCAAAATATAATTTACATCTTCAATTGCCATAGACAGATTTTGGGAAATTTCATCCGCACTTGATGATGGCTTATCGATTATATACTTTACTACATTTGCCGTATCTTTATCAAGTCCATCAAGATTTATTTTTCTTTTTTTCTTATTTATATTTTTAAAATCTTCAATTTCATCTATTATATCAGATGCATCCATAACAAGCTTTGATCCTTCTTGGATTAATTTATTGCAACCTTTTGAATAAATAGAATTTATATTTCCAGGCAGGCAAAAAACTTCCCTTCCTTGATCAAGGGCAAAATTTGTTGTAATCATAGTTCCAGATTTTTCTTTTGCTTCAATCACACAAACTCCCTTGCTAAGTCCTGATATAATCCTATTTCTTCTTGGAAAATTATAAGAATTTGGTGGAGTTTCTAGGGGAAATTCTGAGATAATAAGTCCTTTTTCTTGAATTTTTTCATACAGATATTTATTTGCTTTTGGATAAACTATATCAAGACCTGATCCAATAACACCAATTGTTTTTATATTATTTTCAAGGCTTACCTTATGGCTTATTGCATCAATTCCATAAGCAAGACCAGAAACTGTTCTGATATTTGTATCTTTAAATCCTTCGACAATTTTTTTACAAGCCCATTTTCCATAATCGGTACATTTTCTAGCGCCTATAAAGGCAAGGGCATTTTTGTCTTCTTTTTCAATTTTTCCCTTATAATAAAAAAGAGCTGGCTTATCGTCTATAAAGGACAAATTTATCGGATAATTTTCATCATATATAGTACAAATCTTATAATTTCCTTTGATAACTTTTTCCTTATAAGTTTTAAAATTTTCTAAATTTTTCTTAGAAAAAATCTTTTCTTTGTTTTTCTTAGTCAATTTATCAAAGATTTTCCTATCAAGGTCAAAAAAATTATCCATATCAAGATTTTCACAAAAATCCAAAATTATCTTGTTGGATAAATTTATAAAATTAAAATATAATAGTAATTCTTTCTTTTTCATCTAATCACCAAATGCATTTTTTATGTAATGAATCTTTTTCTCTTCAAGATATACTTCGCAAACATCAAAAGAAATTAAAAAATCACCCAAGTTTTTTTCAATTAAATAAGCTTGGGCTGTTTTCTTGATTCTTTCTTGTTTATAATAATCAACATCCAAACTTGCAGGCTTAAACTTGTCATTTTTTCTAGTTTTTACTTCAACAAAAGTCAAAACATCTTCTTTTATTGCAATAATATCAATTTCACCAAAAGATTTTAGGAAGTTTCTTTCTAATATTTGATAGCCTTTTTTCTCCAAATACCTTTTTGCTATATCTTCCCCAAAATCTCCTATAGATCTTTTTTTACTTTTCATATAAAAGACAGCTGCCTTTGATGAAATTTTCTTAGAAAAGTTTTTCTATGAATTGGACACTCACCATATTTTTCTAGTCCTTGGTAGTGTTTTTTTGTCCCATAACCAGCATTTGTTTCAAAAGAATAATAGGGATAAATTTTTGAAAAATTTTCCATAATCTTATCCCTTCTAACCTTGGCAAGAATTGAGGCGCAGGATATGGCATATTCATACAAATCGCCCTTTACAATATTTAATTGTTTGATATCTGTATCAATTCTTTCGGCATCAATCAAAACAATCTCTGGTTTTACCAAAAGTTCGTCAAGTGCATTTTTCATAGCGTATCTTGTAGCTTGTTTTATATTTATTTTATCAATTAGAATATTATTCGCGTATCCAAAAGAATAAGAGATAGAATCATCTATAATTTTTTGGTAAAGTTCTTTCATCTTCTTTTTGGATAATTTTTTAGAATCAGTTATTCCTTCTATATGAGAATCTTTTTTCATTATTACTGCACAAGTTACAACTGGCCCCGCCAAGGGACCTCTTCCAACTTCATCAATTCCTGCAATTAAATCATATTTTTCGTGTATTTTATTTTTAATTTCATCATTAAATTCAGAATATCTAGGCCTTTTCAATTGTTATCCTTCCAAGTTTTCCACTTCTAAAATCATTGAAAATTAAATTTGCACACCTTGTATAATCTACCTCACCTTTTCTAATAATTGCTCCTCTTCTAAGACCAATTTGATCATAAATTTCTATAGCTGTGCTAGTAGGATCAATCTTATATCTTTCTTTTAAATTTTCTGGGTAAAATTCCTTCATAAATTCTAAAAATTTTAGGCACAATTCTTCAACATTTAAAATTTCATCTTTAATTGCGTTGGTAAAAGATAGGTGAAGACCTGAATCTCCTTCAAGTTTTGGCCACAAAACACCTGGAGTATCCAAAAGTAAAATTTTTTCATTTGTTTTTATCCATTGTTTTTGTTGGGTAACACCAGGTCTGTTTCCAACTTTTGCTCCCTTTCTTTTTGCAATATTATTAATAAAAGTAGATTTCCCAGAATTTGGAACACCAACAACCATCATCCTAATATTTTCATTTTCTATATTTTTTTCTTCATTTTTTTTGAATTTTTCTTCTAAAATTCCCCTAGCTGTATTATAAATTTGCTTTGTATTAATTTTTTCTTTTGAATTTATTTTTATAGCTTTAATTCCACTATCCGAAAATTTTTTTATCCATTTCTCATTTTCAACTGGATCAGATAGGTCAGTTTTATTCAATATTATAATCCTATCTTTTTTTTCAGTAATTTCAGAAATCAAAGGATTTCTAGACGAATCTGGAATTCTTGCATCTATTACTTCTAAAACTATGTCTACAAGTTTTAGAGAATTTATAATTTCTTCTTTGGTCTTTTTCATATGACCAGGATACCAATTTATATTCATATATCCTCCTAATCTTTATCTTATATTTTATCACAAATATTTGTGAATTTATAAAATAAAAAAGACCCTTATGGGCCTTATTTTTAATAATTTGTTTTTTCTTTAACTTTAGCAGCTTTACCTTGACGTCCTCTAAGGTAATTTAGTTTAGCACGTCTTACCTTACCACGTCTAACGATTTTGAATGCTTCAAGTCTTGGTGAGTGATAAAGGAATGTTCTTTCAACTCCTACACCATAAGAAAGTCTTCTAAGTGTGAAAGTTTTTCCAAGATTTCCTTCTTTTATTTTGATTACTACACCTTCAAAATCTTGAAGTCTTGTTTTGTCTCCTTCTTTGATTCTGTAGCTTACTCTTACAGTATCTCCAACTCTAAAGTCTGGATTATCTTCACGTAGTTGTTCATTTTCTATTTTTTTGATTAATTCCATCGTGATCCTCCTTGATATATCTATCGTATAAATCTCTTCTTACTCTTTTAGTTTTTTGAAGAGATGATTTCTTTTTCCATTCGTCTACTAATTTATGATTTCCACTATAAAGTTCTTTGGGAACCATATATCCATTAAAATTTCTAGGTTTTGTGTATTCATCATATTGTAGTAGGCCATTATAATGTGAATCTGTAACTAATGATTCTTTTTTTCCAACAACTCCACCAATAAATCTTGATAGAGAATCTATTAATACCATGGCAGGGATTTCGCCACCGGTTAAAACATAATCTCCAATTGAAACTTCATAATCAACATAGTGGTTGGTAATTCTTGCATCAATTCCTTCGTAATGACCACAAAGTATTACCAAGTCTTCAAAATCTGCAAATTTGATTGCTAATTTTTGGTTTAGGATTTCTCCTGCTGCAGACATGTAGACTACTTTTGATTTTGAACTTTTGTTAGCTATTAGAGCATCATAAATTGGCTGAGGCTTCATTAGCATTCCTGCTGCTCCCCCAAAGACTGTATCGTCAACCTTATTGTGTTTGTCCTTGCTATAATCTCTTATATCAACAAGATTAATTTCAATTAGTCCTTTTTCAATTGCCTTTCCTATTACCCCATAGCTTTTTAGAAATTCGAAAGATTCTGGAAAAAGTGTAAGTATAGTTATTTTATTCATAATCTTTGAAGTTTTCCACTTCTATTTTTTTATTGTCTAAGTCAACATTTTTTATTGTAGCATTTAAGGCTGGAAAATAAACTTCCTTGCCATCTTTTTCTATTACATAGATGTCATTTGGATAAACTCCTGTGATAACATCTTTTATAATACCAAGTTCTTGATTTTTTTCATAAACTTTTAGTCCAACTAAATCAAATAAATAATATTCTCCATCATTTAATTTCTCTAAGTCTTTGTCCTCAATAGTAAGTTCGTGTCCAATAAACTTTTCTACATCATTAATATCATCATAGTCCTTGAGTTTTATGATAATACTACCCTTGTGCTTAAAGGATGATTCAATTGTAACTAAATTCCCATCAAGAAAAAGTTTAGACCCCTTTTCAAATCTTTTTTCATTGTCAGAAAAAGATTTTATTTTAAGATTTCCCTTTATCCCATGTGTTGTAAGTATTTCTGCTACAGTTATATTCATATTCTTATATTAACCTTAACATCTTCTTTTACTGCACAAGCACGAGCAATAGTTCTTATAGAATTAATTATATTTCCACCTTTTCCAATTACTCTTCCCTTGTCAGCTTCTGCTACGTTAATTTTAATGTCAACTTCTCCGTTGTCTTCTTCTAATATTATTCCTACAGCATCCTTGTTTTCTACAAGTTCTGTAACTATTAGCTTGACTAATTCTTTCATTTTCTTATGCTAAAACGTTGTTGTCGTTAAATAATTTTTCAACTATTGAAGTTGGTTTTGCACCATTTTTGATCCATTGTTTAGCTTTTTCATTGTCAATTTTGAATTCTTTTGGTTCAGATACTGGATTGTATGTTCCAATTTCTTCGATGAATTTTCCATCTCTTGGACTTCTAGAATCTGCTACAACTACTCTGTAAAATGGTCTTTTCTTTTGTCCCATTCTTTTTAATCTAATTTTTACTGCCATCATAACCTCCGTAATTTTTAGAAGAAAGGCATATTAAATTTTCTTTTGCCTTTTCTACCTTTTTTCATATTAGTAAATTGTTTCATCATTTTCTTTAGTTCTTTGAATTGCTTTAATAATTTATTTAATTCATTCATATCAACCCCAGATCCCTTGGCAATTCTTTCTTTACGACTTTTGCCAATTATCTCAGGTTTTTCTCTTTCTTCCTTGGTCATAGAAGATATTAAAGCTTCAATCCTTACAAATCCCTTTTCATCAACATTTACATTTTTTAACATCTTGTTGTTTACTCCAGGAATCATAGCAAGCAAATCTTCAAGCGGTCCCATATTTCTTATTTGATTTATTTGTTCAATAAAATCATCTAAGGTATAGGTTTGGTTTCGCATCTTTTCTTCAAGTTCTTTTGCATCTTTTAAAGAAACTTGTTTTTCTGCCTTTTCTATTAAAGATAAGACATCTCCCATTCCCAAAATTCTTGATGCCATCCTATCTGGATGAAAGGCTTCAAGATCATCAAGTTTTTCTCCAGTTCCAATAAATTTAATTGGCTTTCCTACAACTTGTCTAATTGAAAGGGCTGCTCCACCTCTTGCATCACCGTCAAGCTTCGTTAAAATTACACCTGTTATATCAAGATATTCATCAAAAGTTTTTGCTACGTTTACAGATTCTTGACCAACCATAGCATCAACTACCAAAAGTATCTCATCAGGTTTTACAGCTTTTTTAATGTTTTTTAGCTCATCCATCAAGTCCTCATCAATTTGAAGACGACCAGCAGTATCCATTATAACAACATCATTGTTATTTCTTCTAGCATATTCCTTGGCTTCATTTGCAGTTTTTACCGGATCTTGTTTTCCTTTTTCAAAAACTTCAACTTCTGCCTGACCTCCTACAACCTTTAATTGTTCAATTGCTGCAGGTCTATAAACATCAAGAGCAACTAAAAGAGGATTTCTGCCTTCTTTTTTTAATTTACGAACAAGCTTACCAGAGTGAGTTGTCTTACCAGAACCTTGCAAACCTACCATCAAAACAACATGAGGAGTAGATCCCTTTAGTTCAAGTTTAGAATTTTCCTTACCCATAAGATTTGTAAGTTCTTCATTTACAATCTTAATTACAGTTTGCCCTGGGGTAAGAGATTCCATGACATCTTGACCCATTGATCTTTCCTTGATTTTTTTTATGAAATTTTTAACTACCTTGTAGTTAACATCAGCTTCAAGCAAGGAAAGTTTTATTTCTCTGGCTGCATTATCGATGTCTTTTTCGCTTAATTTTCCTTTTCCTGTAAGTTTACCTAAAGTATCTTGTAACTTTTCAGAAAGATTTGAAAAAATCATATTTTCACATCCTAAATCTTATTTATCATTTCTTCTATTTTTTCAATAGCCTCATTTTCATTTGAACTTTCGATCAACTCTCTTAACAAAGACAAATTATCTTTTAACTCATCTTTTTTCTTTATTAAAGAAAGCTCATTTTCGAACTCAAATAACTTATCAACCGACCTTTGAATCATATCAGATATAGCCTGCTTTGATTTATTATTATTTTGAGCTATTTCATTTAATGATAAATCTTCATTGTAATAACAATTTATGACATCTCTTTGCTTCTCATTCAAAAGAGATCCATAAGTGTCAAACAATCTTGCAACCTGTACTAATTTTTCCATATTCTCACCCGTCAAGTATTTTTCTTGACCTATAAAGTATACTAGAAAAAATACCTGGTGTCAAGAAATTTTCTTGACAATTTTTTTATTTAAATTTCAACTTTTATCCCTTATTTTAAATACAAAAAAAGAACTCCAAAATGGAATTCTTTTTTGTATTTATGGTCTTAGCCAATCTGGTAGTTGTTGACCCTTATCTTCATTTTCCTTTTTTTCGTTTTTTGGACTTGCTTCTTTAAATTCTTCTATATTTGATGAATCCATGCTAAATTCAAAATCAACTGTTTGTTTATCTCCGCTTCTTACTATTTCGACCTTAGCCTTATCACCAAGGCTATAATTTAAAAGAAGCTTTTTGAGACTTGACATATCTTTCACTTCTTGACCGTCAATTCCTACAATTATATCTCCTTTTCTAAAGTAATTTTTAGCATCGTCAGATACAGATTGAACATAAACTCCATCTTCGCTTCCTACAGTTTTTGGATCAATATTATTAGATTGTAATAATAAATCCAAGTTTATTCCAGTAATTCCTAAATATACTGAGTTGAATTTTCCATTTTTTGAAATTTCATCTACAACTTTTTTCGCTAAATTTACAGGAATTGCAAATCCAATTCCATCAGAATTACCTGCTTTTGCAGTATTTATTCCTATTAATTCACCCTTAGAATTTAACAAGGCTCCTCCGGAATTTCCAGCATTAATAGCTGCATCAGTTTGCATTAGTCCATCCATTTGTGCACCATTTTCAAACGAAACAGTTCTATTTAAACCAGAAATAATTCCACTAGTTACTGTTGATTGCAATTCAAGTCCCAAAGGATTTCCAATAGCTACAGCCCTATCGCCTACATTTACCTTATCACTATCACCCAAATCAATTGGATCTAGGTTATTTGCATTTACTTTTATTACAGCAAGGTCTAAGGTAGTATCATTCCAAATAAGATCAGCTTTTAACGTTTTATTATTTGAAAATAATACATTAATTTCACTAGCGTCACCATCACTTACTACATGAGAATTAGTCAAAATATAACCATCCTTAGTTACAATCGAACCTGATCCTACTCCTTCAACATATCCAGTTTGAGGTCCAAATATTGTATTTTGTGTTGCTTTTGTTTTTGTTGTAATTCCTACTACAGAATCTATACTTTTTTTAACAACAGCTCTTTCCATTGTAACATCATCACTTGGATCAATATTTATTACATTTTTGTTTTTATCATTATAACTATTATTTGATGTTTTTTTGCTATTCCCATTAGTAATAGAACTACCAAGTAAAGAAAAAACTAAAAATCCACCTAATACAGCACCAATCAATCCTGAAAGAAAATTAGAAAATCCTCCAGATCCTTTATTTCTTCTAGACATATATGCCTCCTTTATATAATTATTCTATAAAAAAATGTAAATAATATGTTATAAACCTATTTCATTTTCCTGATTATTATTGGGGTATTAAAAATCTCCGAAAATATTATATAAGTCTAATTTTTTCTTATAAATACAAAACATATTGAAAATAAATAAATTTGAAAATAATAAAATAAGAATAAAAAAATTAAAATAAAAAAGCTTGAAAATTCAAGCTTAATTTGGCGCGGCATTGAGGATTCGAACCCCAGGCCTACTGGTCCGTAGCCAGTCGCTC
>URRX01000041.1 GCA_900550345.1 uncultured Anaerococcus sp.
AGATTTAGATGAATATTTTTCTTATTTTAAAGATAAGGATATAATCACAAACATAGAAATAAAAACAAATGTTATTGAATATGAAAATATAGAGAAATTATTGATGGGTAAAATTTATGGATATGGTTTGGTTGATAAGGTAATTATCTCATCTTTTAACATTAATTCATTGAAAAGGATAAGAGAAATAGATACAAAAATTCCTCTAGCTTATTTAACTAGTAAAAAGATTGATAATATCAAAAATATTTGTGAAGACTTGAATTTACAGTATTATCATCCAAAAAATACAGCTATTAGTCCTCAAGAAATTATTGATTTAAAAGAAATGGGAGTTTTAACCAATATATGGTTTTCAAATAAAAAAGAGGACTATGATAAATTAGAACTTTTAAATCCAAATGGAATTATTACAAATCATGTTGAAAAATTTATAAAAAAAATCTAGCAAAATTTTGCTAGATTTTTCTTTTATGCTTTTACATTTTCTTTTAGGTTTTCTTTGGCTTGGCTCATCATTAATTTCACTCTGTTTATTTGATTTACTTCACTTGCACCCGGATCGTAGTCAATTGCTACAATATTTGCTTGAGGATAAATTTCTCTTATTTTTTTCATTACACCTTTTCCTGTAATATGGTTTGGTAGACAACCAAATGGTTGAATACAAACAATATTCGGTGCATCTTGGTGGATTAATTCTACCATTTCCCCTGCCAAAAGCCAGCCTTCTCCTGCTTGATTTCCTATGCTTGTAACTTCTTTAGCAAAATCTACTACATCATTTATATAAACAGGTTCTGAAAATCTTTTTGAATTTTTTAAGGCTTTTCTTATTGGTTTTCTATAAATTTCAATTGTATTTATAGCAGTTTTTCCAAAAAACGCTGCCAACGGACTTTTTCCATATAAATCTTTTTTTATTTCTGTATTTTTTAAACAATACATAAAAAAGTCCATTAAATCTGGAACAATTACTTCTGCTCCTTCTTCTTCCAAGGTATCTTGAAGGTGGTTATTTGCTTCTTGTAAATATTTTACAAGAATTTCTCCAACAATTCCTGCTTTTGGCTTTTTGATATCCAAAATTTCAACATTGTCAAATTCTTCTACAATGTCTTTTATAATTTTTCTATAAGTTTTTGAACTCATTTTAATAATATTATCTCTACAGATTTCAATCCATTTCTCTTTTAATTTATTAACAGATCCTTTTTCTTTCTCATAAGGTCTAGTTGCATTTGAAACCCTATTTATTAAATCTCCTAAAAGTAAAGACCTAATTGAATTAATTAAAAGTGGTATATTTGAAACTTTTTTAAGATCAAAGCCTGAATGTGATTCTATTCCTTGGGCTGATAAGGCAATTACAGGAATTTGTGGATAGCCTGCATCTTTTAATGCCTTTCTTATATAGCCAACATAATTAGATGCACGACAAGCTCCCCCTGTTTGAGTCATTAAAAGTGCTAATTTATCCGGATTATATCTTCCAGAATTTACAGCCTCCATAAATTGACCTACAACTGTAATTGATGGATAACAAGAATCATTGTTTACATACTTCAAACCATTATCTATAACTTTTTCATCAACTTTATTTAAAAACTCGACCTTATATCCATTTCCATTAAAAAGTTTTTCTAAAATTTGAAAATGCTCTCTTGCCATTTGTGGAGCAAGAATTGTGTAACCTTGATCTTTCATTTCCTTTGTAAATTCATGGTTTTCATAAGAAATCTTATCTTCTCTTTTTCTTAGATGAATATCTTCTTTATTTTGTTGGCTTAAGGCTTGAATTAAAGATCTAATTCTAATTTTAACAGCTCCAAGATTTGAAACTTCATCAATTTTTAATAGAGTATAAATTTTTCCATTTGCTTCTAATATATCTTGAACTTGATCAGTTGTTACTGCGTCAAGTCCACAACCAAATGAATTTAGTTGAACTAATTGAAGGCATGGATCTTTTCCTACAAATTCTGCTGCCCTATATAGTCTTGCATGATATGACCATTGATCCAAAACTCTAGTCTTATTTTCCAAATCTTCTGTAGAATAAGCAATAGCATCTTCAGATAAAACTGGAATTCTCATAGACTCAATTAATTCTGGAATTCCATGATTTATTTCAGGATCAATATGGTAAGGACGACCTGCAAGAACTATGGCTTTTTCATTATTTACATGAACATATTCAAGTATTTCTCTTCCCTTTTTTCTAATATCTTCATGATAATCTGCTTGTTTTTCCCAAGCATTTTTTACTGCATTTATTATTTGATTTTTCTTTAAAACAAATCCATCATGCTCATATCCTTCAAAAATTTCTACAAGTCTATCGCCAATAATTTTTTCAGATTCAAATGAAAGATATGGTGCCATATATTTAACATTTTTTAAACCGTCTACATTATTTTTAATTACATCAGGATATCCTGATACAACTGGGCAATTCATATGATTTTGTGCCCTATCAAATTGCTTATATTCATAAAAAATTGCTGGATAAAATAAAATATCTATATCTTTTTCCAATAAATTTTCTATATGACCATGGGTGATTTTTGCAGGATAACAAGCTGTTTCTGATGAAATTGTTGCAATTCCTTTTTCATAAATTTCTCTACTTGATTTATCTGATAAGATTACATCAAAACCAAGAGATGTAAAAAATTCATGCCAGAAAGGATAATCTTCATACATATTTAAAACTCTTGGTAGGCCAACTTTACCTAGAATATTTTTATCTCCTAAAGTAGGTCTATCAAATAATAGTTTATTTTTAAATTTGTACATATTAAGATCTGCCAAAGTTTCTTCTTGTTTTACTCCAGCTCCTCTTTCACACCTATTTCCTGTAATAAATCTTGATCCGTCTGGGAAAATATTTATTTGTAGAGAACAATTATTTGTACATTTTCCGCATCTTGCAGATTTTTGTGTATAAGTAAAATTATCAATTTCAGCTTCTGATAAAATTTTGGAATGGCCTGTTGATTTTTCTTTAGAAATTAAAGCCATACCCATAGCTCCCATAAGACCAGAAATTTCTGGTCTTGTTACATTTCTTGATGATAATTTTTCAAAGGATCTTAAAATTGCATCACCATAAAAAGTTCCACCTTGGACAACTATATTTTCACCTAAAGATTTTGGATCTCTAACTTTTATAACTTTTTGGATGGCATTTTTTATTACAGAATAACAAAGTCCTGCTGCTATATCAGAAACATCTGATCCTTCTTTTTGGGCTTGTTTAACCTTTGAATTCATAAAAACTGTACATCTTGAACCCAAATCTGCTGGTTCTTTTGCAAAAAGAGCTTTTTGTTGAAATTCTTCTACTGAAAGTCCTACACTTGCTGCAAAAGTTGACAAGAATGATCCACATCCTGATGAGCAAGATTCATTTAATTGAATTGAATCGATTATTCCATCTCTTATATGCATAGCTTTCATATCTTGGCCACCAATATCCAAAATAAAATCTACATCTGGATCAAAAAATTTGGCCGCAGAATAATGAGCTATAGTTTCCACTTCCCCATTATCAATATGAAGAGCTTTTCTAATAAATTCTTCTCCATAACCACAAATTCCTGATGAAACAATTTTAGCTTTTGGTGAAATATTTTTGTAAGCATCTTTTAGCATAGAAATTACAACTTCAAGTGGTTTTCCAAGATTCATCCTATAATCTTGGTGCAGTATTTCATTATCTTCACTAATAAGGACGATTTTTGAAGTAGTAGAGCCTGCATCTATTCCTAGATAAATTTCTCCCTCATAATCTTTTATATCTTTATATTTTACAAGGTTAGTCTCATGTCTTTTCTTAAATTCTTTATATTCTTTTTCATCTTCAAAAAGCCTATCCATTTTTTTAGTCATTTCCATATCAACTTTTTTATCTTCTTCTAAAGATTTAATAAGTGATTTATAAGAAATAGGCTTTTCATCTTTTGACAAAATTGCAGCGCCTTTTGCAACATAAATTTGTGCATCATCTGGAATATAAAAATTATTTTCTTCTTCGCCCAAAGTTTCTATAAACCTATCTCTAAGAGCTTTCAAAAAATGAAGAGGTCCACCCAAAAAAGTTACATTTCCTTTAATAGGCCTACCACAAGCTAGGTTTGAAATTGTTTGATTTACAACTGATTGAAAAACAGAAATAGCTATATCTTCCCTACTTGCTCCTTGGTTCATCAAAGCTTGAATATCAGTTTTTGCAAAAACTCCACAACGACTAGCTATAGGATAAATTTTTTTATAATTTTTACTTAAGTCATTTAATCCAGAAGCATCAGTATCAAGTAAAGCTGCCATTTGATCTATAAAAGCACCAGTACCACCAGCACAAATAGAATTCATCCTTTGCTCAACAGAACCTTTAAGATAAGTTATCTTTGAATCTTCACCACCAAGTTCAATAACTACATCAGTCTGAGGAATAAATTCTTTTATAGCCTTAGTTTCAGCGATAACTTCTTGAACAAAATTAATTCCCAAATATTTTTCAACAAACATTCCACCGGAGCCTGTGACATTAACTGTTAAATAGTCATCCTTGAACCTATCATAAGCTTCATTCAATACATCTGTAACTGTTTGTTTTACATCTGATTTATGCCTTCTATAGACAGAATAAAGAGTGTTAAAATTATCATCAGTAATAACAATCTTTACTGTCGTAGAGCCGACATCAAGTCCCATATGTAAATTCATACACTTTCCCTTCCTATATATTAAAAATTTATTTTATATTTAAAATCAACATAGAATTTCTATAAAATCCTACAATATATATTCTATTCCAATAAAAAGTAAATACAAGCAAAAAAGTCGGTTTTATCTAATAAATTAAATAAAAATTATTTTGTAAAATCTTTTAAAATCTATGTGTTAAATTTGTAAAAACCATCTTAACTCGTATCAATATATAATAGATTAAATCTATAAAATTATCAAGGATTATTTAGAAATTATATATTATAAAAAATGATAAAAATAAGCACAAAAAAAAGCCTTCATAAAGAAGACTCAGAATGTTGACAGAGTATACAAACACTCACGCTAAGAATATCATACGGAAAAAATTGATTTGATTTCAAATTTGAAAATTCGTCAAAAATCGCACTCTAAAATTTAAAGCAAAAATGATTTATTCAAATAATTAGCTTCAATTAAATTTTAGTTCTTCGTTTTATTCCGAGGGATAAATATTAAAACCGTGCCACTGGCACAATTTTAAGCTATTTATCGGTTATCGCTTTAGCGAGTTTGCGATTTTAGAATTTTAAATTTAGAAATCAACAATTTTTGGAGTCAGATATTCGTGCTTGAGGGTTTGTCTACACTCTCATCCTTCATAAAGAAGGCTCAAATTATTTTCTCAAATCTTTTACCATTTTAGAAATTTCTTTAAAATTTTCATCCTTTGCATTACTTGCTAAATCAAACATAATCATTTCTGTATTTACAAGGCTTGCTCCCATATCAGAAATTGCTTTTAAACCTAAATCTTTTTGTTCTTTATTAAAACTTGAAACTGCATCTTCTACTACAAATACCTTATATCCTTCAAAGAGTAATCTTCTTACAGTTTGAAATACACAAATATGACTTTCTGCTCCAGTAATTACTACATTTGTAATATTATTTTCTTTTAAATATGAAAAAACTTCATCAGTAATTGCATCAAAACTTGTTTTTGAAAAAATGTGATCTTGGTCTAGAAATTCTTTGATATCAGCAACGCTTTGACCTAGTCCTTTTGGATATTGTTCAGTTGCAATTTTTTTGATTCCATACATATCAAATACTTTCAAAAGTGCTGATGATTTTTTTACTATTTTTTCAGATTCAAAAATTGCAGGCATCAATTTTTCTTGAAGATCAATTACCAATAAAAGTGTATTTTCCTTGCTATCATAAGTTTTTGTATCAAAATTATAACCTTCAATATAAAAATTTCCTATTTCTCTTTCCATAAATCCCCCTGATTTTTGTTTTTATCTTTTAATTTTTTATCTATAGTTGACAAAACTCTTGCCTTATTTTTTGACCAAGTAGGCCAAATAATTCTATCACGACGTCCATCGCCTGTTAGTCTTTGAACTACTATATTTGGATTTAAACTCTCCAAAATAAGTATAACATATGAAACATACTCGTCCAAAGTCATAGTAAATTGATTTTGATTTTTTAAATAATAATCATAAATCCTAGAATTTTTTTCTATATAAAGATTATGAATTTTAATCCCCCAAAATTTTCTTTCATTTATATAATTAACATTATTCAAAAAATCATCAATTTTTTCATTAGGAAGACCTATTATAATATGAGCCAAAGTTTTTATATTTTTTTCTTTTAATTTCAAAAGACCTTGGTCGAATTCTTTATGAGTATATCCCCTATTTATGAATTTAATAGATTTTTCGTTTATAGATTGAAGACCTAACTCAACAATTAGAAAAGTTTTTTTATTTAAATCATCAAGTAATTCAATAACTTCATCTGAAAGACAATCTGCACGAGTTGCAATAGATAAGCCCATAATATTAGGATTTTCAATAGCCCCATAGAATAATTTTTTCATCTTTTGAATATTACCATAGGTTGAAGTGAAATTTTGAAAATAAGCAATGTAGCCTTCTCTTCTTTCTGGTTTTCTTAATCTTCTTATTTGAAAATCAATTTGCTTATCCAAATCATCATTTCTTGTAAAATCTCCCGCCCCATTTTCAGAGCAATATATACATCCCTTATTTGAAATCTTTCCATCTCTATTTGGGCAAGTAAATCCACCATCAAGGGGTACTTTTATTATTTTTTTATTAAATTTTTTCTTAAAATAAGAATCTAAATCCTTATATCTTTTTTTATTTATTTCCATAATTTTATTTTACTTTTATATAAAAAAAAGACACCCTTAGGCGTCTTTTGCTTGCTTATTGAAAGTTTTTATTTTTATTTATCTTTAATTATCTTCGTATGGCAATAAAGCTACTTGTCTAGCTCTTTTGATTGCTCTTGTAATTTCTCTTTGATGTTTCGCATTTAGTCCTGTAACTCTTCTTGGTAGGATCTTTCCTCTATCAGAAACAAATCTTTTTAGAGTATCAACATCCTTGTAATCTATTACTTTTGAAGGGTCTTTGACAAATGGATCGACTTTTTTTCTTGGTCTGAAATTTCTACGCATTTTATCCTCCTAAAATTTAGAAAGGAATTCTTCCGTCGTCTTCAATTTCTGTAAAGTCATCGTCAAAAAAGTCATCATTATTATTCATGTTTTGATTGTTATTTTGTTGGAAATTATTTGAATTATTGTAAGATCTATCTTGGTTCATATCTCCAAAACCATTATCTTGATTCATTGGATTATTATTATTTTGATATTGACCTTCTGATCTTGATTCCAAAAATTCAACTCTATCTGCTACAACATCTGTTGTATAGACCATTTTTCCATCTTTATCTTGGTAAGATCCTGTTTGGATTCTACCATCTATCGCACATTGATTTCCTTTTTTTAGATATCTTGATACATTTTCAGCTTGTACTCCCCATACTGTAATTCTTGGAAAATCAGCTGTTGGACGATTCATTGATTCCATTTCTTGTCTTTTTTGTTTACTTAAACCTCTATCAACTGCTAAAGAAAAACTAACAACTGCTTGTCCAGATTGGGTATATCTCAAATCTGGATCTTTTGTTAATCTTCCTATAAGAAAAACTTTATTCATTTAGTCCTCTTTTCTGATTACCATGAATCTTAGAATTAAATCAGATATTCTTAATCTTCTTTCAAATTCTTTGATGTGGTCACCACTAGCTTTAAAATCAACGATATAATAATATCCTTCTTTGATGTAGTTGATTTCGTATGCAAGTTTTCTTTTTCCCCAGTCATCTACAGATTCTACTTCTCCGTTATCTTCTATGATACCTTTGAAGATTTCTAAAGATTTATTTCTTTCTTCATCTGAAACTTCTGGTTTGTAAATCAATACTGCTTCGTAGTTATTCATCTTATTCACCTCCCTTTGGTCTTTGACCCCGATCTATTATCGGAGTAGAGAATTCTTATCTATGTTACTATAATCTATTTAAAAAGTCAACAATTTTCTTAAATAAATTCACTAGAATTTTCTATTTTTGAAAAATAAATTGCATTAGCAATTGCACGAGCCATAACTTTTGACCCAAGGCTTCCTACAAGATTTAAATCTGCCTTTACTTTATTTGTTGCAAGAGAAAAAATTGTATCTCCATCCATCATGGTATGAACTGGTCTAATTGCTCTGGCATAACCGTTATGAGTCATTGAAGCAATTTTTCTAAGTTCAGTTTTATTAAACTTCCCATTTGTTGCAACTATTCCAATTGTAGTGTTTAAAGAATTTTTTTCCTGAATTTTTTCTAACACATCAAGGGTCGGAATAAATTTATTATTTTTTAAAATTCCTGCAATTTGTTTATTTTTTTCATCATCAAAAATATCTCCCATAGCATTTACTGCAACAAGGGCAGAAACTTTTAAATCTCCAAGACAAATTGTGGCTGAACCAAGTCCTGATTTCATAGAAAATTCTTTTCCTAATGCTTTTCCAACTGTAGCTCCAGTTCCTGCCCCAATTATTCCTTGACGATTTTCATCAAAACTTGCATTTTTGTAAGCGTCCCTTCCCATTTTTTTATCTGGTCTAATTTTATAAGATTTATAATCCAAATCGTATAAAATTGCTTGAGGAACTATAGGAACAATTCCACTTGGAACTTCAAATCCTATTCCATCTTTTTCTAATTCTTCAGCAACTCCAATTGATCCTGCAAGTCCATAAGAAGAACCTCCAGATAAAACTAAAGCTGAAACTTCGCTTACAGTATTTACAGGATTTAGCAAATCAGTTTCACGAGTTCCTGGTCCTCCCCCTCTTACATCAACACTTGCTGTATTTCCTTTTGGAGGAATTAAAACCGTAAGACCAGTTCCTGCATCAAAATTTTGGACATGACCTACTTTTATTCCATCAATATCCGTTATGTAGCCCTTATACATTTTTTCTCCTTAATTTTAAAAATTATATTCAATAAATTAAATTTTATTTTTATTACACAGCTAATAGTAATAAAGAGATCTCTCCACAAGGTCGAGATGGGTTTGTAGCTTTGTTAATTATAATAAATATATTCTCAATCGGCTAAAATAATAATTAAATTTATTTTTCCTTGACTTCTTAATTGAAACTCGAAGTTAATTTAACTTATCTATTATTAAAAATATTTTTAAATTAAATAATACAATATTTTTCCTAATTTACCTAAACTTTAGCTAAAAATAATTATATTAATTACCCATCTCGAGTGTAGTCGAGAGATCTCTTTGATTAACTTAGGACTTTTATTCTAAATATTTCTCAAATCTCTAAGTTTATTAAAAACAAAAATCCTACTTCCTATACCTATCCATCATTTCTCCAAAAACTTCTGATGATGATGGTGCTGTGTAGGAAATTGCATTTGCTCCTGCATCTACTGTTCTTTTTATTGATTCAGACTTGCTACCACCAGTTGCTATAATTGGAAATTCATCTCCAATTAATTTTCTAATTTCAGCTACAAGTTCTGGAGTTTTTGGTCCACCAGATACATTTAAAATCTCTGCACCTGCTTCTATTTTTCCAATTACATCATCTTTAAAGCCTGTTACAGTTGCTATTACTGGAATATCTACAAATTCTGATATTGCTTTTATATCTTCATTTGGAATTGGAGAATTTACAACAACACCATATGCTCCTTCAAGTTCTGCATCAAAGGCAATATACTTTGATCTTGCTCCTTGAGTTGTTCCTCCACCAACACCAATAAAACATGGAACTGATGCTGTTGAAATAATTGATTGGGCAATTGTATTTTGTGGAGTGTAAGGATAAACTGCCATAATAGAATCTGCATTAGTATTTCTAATTATGGCAAGATCTGTTGTAAATAAAAGAGACTTTATTCTTTTTTCATATATTTTAATCCCACTTGCCTTATAAATTTCTTCTGGCATTGTTATAAAAGACTTTCTTAATTTAGAATGTACTTTTGGTACAAATTTATTATTTTTTTCAACCATATTATCTCCTTTTTAAAATTATATTTTTGATATTGGGCAAGTAAATGCACACGATTCGTAAGACCTTAAATTAATATTTTCGAAAATTTCTCTTTTTGAAATATTTCCTATTACAAACTTTGAATTTTTCACATCCAAAAAACTTGGTAATTTTAATAAAATATTTTTTTGGGACAAATTATTAATAACAATAAAGGCTTTATTTTTCTTATAATACAGATAGGCTAAAACATCCTTATCCTTGAAATTAATTGAAAAATATCCACCACTTA
>URRX01000042.1 GCA_900550345.1 uncultured Anaerococcus sp.
ATTCATTGTAAGATTAATAAATGAAGAATGAATTGCTTCTTTAACAAGTCTAAGTCCTATTTCACCATCACTTATAGCTTCAATTTTTCCATGTTCTAAAATAAAACTACAATCTTGTAAGATAATAATCATTAACTCTATAGTTCTTTTAGGAGCTTTATTTGCCTCTATTATTAAATCGTCGTAATTATTTATCTCATCATCCTTATAAGCTTTTAGTAAAACATTAACTTTATCTATATCTTCTTGCATTAAATCTTCTAATTCTTTTGAATATTTTTTAAATTTTTCTTCAATTTTTTTAGACTTTTTATTTAGCTTTTCATCACCATAGTCTTTTTTTGCCATCATCAAAATAAGATTTAAGCCAAGATTTCCAACAAGGCTAGTAATAGCTCCTCCACCAGGATTTGCTGTTTTTTTTCTGGTATTTACAATAAGATTTCCAACAGTAAAATCTATCATTTTATTCTTTTCCATTTTTTATTCTCCAATATAAACTTTCAATATCATCAATAGAAAAACAATCAATACTTACCCTATATCCTTCATTATTTTTCTTGATTTCTACCTTTGAATTTAAAAGATCAATGAATTTTTCTTCAAAATCTTCAAATAATATTTTATCTAAATTATTATCTTTATCACTTTTTTCATCAGGTTTTATTTTTCTTGATTTTTTCTCTACTTTTCTTATATTTGTTTTTTTATTTTTAAAATCATCTAATGATTTCTTCCTATCTTCTTCATCTTTAATGGAAAGGAGAGTTCTAGCCTGAGAAGAAGAAATATTTCCTTCTTGAAGTTCTTTTTTTGAATTTTCATCGAGTTTTAATAGCCTTAGGGTATTTGCTATATATGATCTTGACTTACCTACAGTTTTTGCCACCTCATCTTGAGTCATATTGTAATTTTTACACAACTCATTATATGCATTAGCTTCTTCAAGACCTGTCAAATCTTCTCTTTGAACGTTTTCTACTATTGAAAGTATATCAATATTTTTATTATCAACATTTTTAATAATTGCATCAATTTCTTTAAGCCCCAAAAGTTTACTAGCTCTATATCTTCTTTCACCAGCAATTATTTCATATTTAATTCCATTTTTTCTAAGAACAATAGGATTTAACAAACCATACTTTTCTATAGATTCACTAAGACCTATAAGAGATTTTTCATCAAAACTTTTCCTAGGTTGATCATCTCTTGTATATATTTTTTCCATAGGAATTCTTACTATGGACTTATTTCTCTTATTATTTTCTGGAATTAGAGATCCTAGACCCCTTCCCAAAGATTTTTTTGTCATAGTTAATCCCTCTTTTCGTTATTTTGTAGTTTATTATCGTTAAAAGAAAATTTATTCTTGTGAACTAAGCTTTCTTCTGATTTTTTCGAATCATTTTGGATATTCTTTTCATGTTTTTCTTTTTTCAAATCTTTATTTTTTTCTTCTTCAATTTTTTCGGATTTTAAATCTTTATCATCGTTTTTACTTGAAGAATTATTTTGTGAAACACTTTCTGTTTTAGAGTCTTTATTAGAATCTGAAACTTCTTCTTTTAATTTTTTCTCTTTTAAATCCTGATTTGGTTTTTCTATATTTTCAATAAGTTCTTTTGCAAGATCAGTATAAGCCCTAGCCCCTTTTGAATTTTCATCATAAACTATAGCACTTTTTCCAAAAGAAGGTGCTTCTGCGAGTTTTATATTTCTTGGAATCATCGTAGCAAAAACTTTATTCTTAAAATACGACTTAACTTCTTCAACTACTTCGTAAGATAAGTTTGTATCTTTATCAAACATACATAATAAAACTCCTTCGATTTCTAAATCATCTTTTATGGAATTTTTGATAGAATTATATGTTTTTAATAATTCACTTACTCCCTCCAAAGCATAATATTCTGTTTGTATGGGAATTATAATTGAATCACTTGCAACAAGAGCGTTTAAAGATAAAAGTCCTAAAGAAGGTGGGCAATCAATTAAAATAATATCAAAATCTGCTTTTATTTCATCAATTATTTCTTGTAACATTTTTAGTCTTTCTTCTTCGTCTAAGCTTACAAGCTCAACTTCAAGACCAGATAAAGCATTTTCACTCGCAATCAAATATGGTCCATCATCTGTTTTTATTATGTAATCCTTATAATCTTCTTCATAAAACATTTTATAAATTGATTTTTCTACCTTGTTTCTATCTAAACCCAATCCTGTTGAAGTATTAGCTTGAGGATCAAAATCTATTACAAGAACTTTTTTTCCTAATTTAGAAAGAGCAACAGCAAGATTTACAACACTAGTTGTTTTTCCTACTCCACCTTTTTGATTAAATATCGATATCGTCTTCATACTTACCTCTCATCATTAAAATAGCAAGATCCATAGTCCTATTTTTTGCAAATAGTCTTGCCTTATTCCTGTCAGCCGAAAATTTAAATTTTTTAATTACTTTTTTGTTATTGTATTTTAATCCTAGGAATATCTCACCTTTATGGGCATATCCTGTAGATATTATACACAAATTTGAATTTGTTAATTTATACAAACCATCAAGCATTTCCAAAGCACATTCATGACTAACAGCCCCATATTTTTCTAATGTTTCATGTGAAACATTTAAAATCTTCTCTTTTACTCTATCTGAATAAGTAATAAAGGATTCTTCTATTACTCTACTCGCACCATCTATATCTATTATTGATGAAGCAATTAAACCACCAGTAACAGATTCTGCAGTAGAGATTTTTTCATCTCTTTCTTTTAATAAATTAATTAGTGTTTCTTCTTTTCTAAGACTGTCATCAGAAATTAAAAGACTTTTAAAAACATCTTTAACTTCTTTTTCTTTTTTATCCAAAAGACGATCTGCTTCTTCATTATTTTTTGCCTTAGCTGTTATTCTTAAATATCCACCTTGATTATCAAAATATGGGGATATTGTTGGATTTTTAGATGACAAATCAATTCTATTTGCCATATCCCATTCACCTAATAAGGCAATTTTTAAATTTCTAGATTTTATTACAGAATTATAGTTTAAGTATTTTATAAGTTTATTTTCAAACATATAATTCATCTCTCTCGGTGGACCAGGTAAAAGAATTAATTTATTTTTTAAAATGCAACCTGGTGCAGTACCTTTATCATTATCTAAAATTATTGCATCTTTAGGAAACATAGCTTGTTTTATATTTACATTCATAGCCTTTTTTTTATTAGAAAAATAAGATTCAAGTCTTTGTTTTGATATTTGATCTACACAAACTTGATCTTCTTGTCCCAACACTTTTATTGCTACTTCTTTTGTAATATCATCTTCTGTTGGTCCAAGCCCACCTGTTGTAAAAACATAATCTACTTCTTCTACTGCTTCTTTCATAGCCTTAAATAATCTATCCGGATTATCTCCAACAGTTGTCATTTTAAAAACATCTATACCTAATTCGGTAAGCTTGTTTGCTAAATATTTAGAATTAGTATTTGTTATATTTCCTAATAAAATTTCTGTCCCTACAGAAATAATTTGTGCTTTCATAAAACCTCTTTTCTATAAGATTCAATAAAAAAATGTTTCACATGAAACATTTCTTTATAATGGTTTTTTCTTTGGTAAATTTTTATCTCTTGGATATTTCTTCTTTGTAGACCTAACTTTTTTTATTAAAATATTTTTTCTCGTATTTCCATAAAGATCTAAAGTATCTATATTAATTAATTCTCCACCCAAAATTTTTAAGGCATTTTGAGCATCTTCATATTCTTCTTCTGCCTTTGGACCTTTCATAGCTATAAATATTCCACCAACTTTCAAAAATGGAAGTGCATACTCAGAAAGTGTTGATAAATTTGCTACTGCTCTTGATATAACCATATCAAATTCTTCTCTGTGTTCTTTTGCGTAATCTTCTGCTCTTACATGAATTGCCCTAGTATTTTTTAGATCTAGTTCATCAATAACTTGATTCATAAAATTAACTTTTTTGTTAACAGAATCTATCAAAGTTAGGTCAAAATCTTTTTCTATTCTTAATGGGATTCCTGGAAATCCAGCACCAGAACCTATATCTAATACTTTCATTCCATCATTAATATATGATTTTATGGTTAGAGAATCTTCAAAATGTTTAATTCTTATCTGATCTGGATCATCAATACTAGTTAAATTAAATTTTTTATTAGTTCCTATAAGCATTTGCCCATATTTTTCAAATTTATCCATTTATATCTCCAGCTTTTAATCTAATAAGCAAGACATTAATGTCTGCTGGTGAAACCCCAGAAATTCTTGAGGCTTGTCCTATTGAATCTGGTTTTATTTTATTTAATTTTTCTGCAGATTCTTTTTTAAGTCCTTTTATCTTACTGTAGTCTATGTCATGGTCAAGCTTTTTATTTTCAAGCTTTTTAAACTTACCAATGTCTGCCATTTGTTTTTTGATATATCCTTGATATTTTATTTTAGTTTGTACTTGTATTTGTTGGAATTTTGGAAGATTTGGTCTATCTGGATCTAATATTTCTAGTTTTTCATAAGTTAGTTCCGGTCTTTTAATTAGGTCAAATAAACTATAACCTGTTTTTAAAGGACTAGATCCTATTTCTTCCATTATTTTATTATTTTCTTCATTTGGACTTATCATTACATTTTGAAGTCTTTTTATTTCATCTTCTATATTTTTTCTTTTTTCAATCATCTTTTCAAAACGTTCATCCGTTACTAGACCAATTTTGTGTGCTTTTTCTGTTAGCCTTAAATCAGCATTATCTTGTCTCATTGTAAGTCTATATTCACATCTTGATGTCATCATCCTGTAAGGTTCATTGATTCCTTTTGTTACCAAATCATCAATCAATACTCCTATATAAGCATCAGACCTGTCTAAAATTAAAGGGTCATCTCCTCTTAATTTCAAAGCTGCATTAATCCCTGCAATTAATCCTTGACCTGCTGCCTCTTCATATCCACTTGATCCATTAATTTGGCCTGCAAAAAATAAATTTTCAATTTCTTTTGATTCTAAGCTTCTTTTTAGATTAGTAGAATCAAGACAATCATATTCAATTCCATATGCAGGTCTAATTATTTTACAGTCTTCAAGTCCTTTTATAGTCTTATAAAATTCCTTTTGAACTTCTTGAGGAAGGGTTGATGAAACTCCTTGAATATACATCTCATCAGTTGATAAACTTTCAGGCTCAATGAAGACTTGATGAATGTCTCTATCAGGAAATCTTACCATTTTATCTTCAATTGATGGACAATATCTTGGTCCAATCCCTTTTACAAGTCCCCCATACATAGGAGATCTATCTAAATTATCCATGATAATTTCTTTAGTTTTTTCAGTTGTATATGTTAGATAACAAGCTTCTTGCTTTTTATCAGAATAATCCTTGCCTTCATTTAAAAATGAAAAAGCGACTATATTTTCATCACCTTTTTGAATTTCTGTCTTTGTTAAGTCTAAGCTTTTCTTATCAACCCTTGCAGGAGTACCCGTTTTAAAACGTCTTAGGGAAAAACCTAAATCTTCTAAACTATCTGAAAGATGGGTTGCTGCTGAAAGACCGTGAGGACCTGATGTTTTTTGAAAATCTCCCATCAATATTTTTCCATTTAAATATGTTCCTGTGCAAACTACACAAGATTTTGTTGGAAAAATTGCTCCTTGAACTGTTTCAACACTTTTTACTTTTCCATCTTCTACATTAATTTTATCTACTTCTTGTTCAAACAAATCTAAATTTTCTTGATTTTCAAGAGTTTTTTTCATCTCTTGGTGGTATTTTATTTTATCAGCTTGAACCCTTAGTGAATGAACTGCAGGGCCCTTAGATGTATTTAACATTCTTGATTGAATAAAGGTCTTATCTATGTTTATAGCCATTTCTCCACCAAGAGCATCAATTTCTCTAACTATGTGTCCCTTTCCTGTTCCACCAATATTTGGATTACATGGCATATCAGCCACAGATTCCATACTTGTTGTTAATACTAAGGTTTTAAAGCCAAGCCTAGCAGAAGCAAGACCTGCCTCGCATCCTGCATGACCTGCTCCAATAACTACAATATCATAAGATTCATCAATATATTTTTTATTATTTTCCAACACAAAACTCCCTAAATACTTTATCCATTATTTCATCTGAAACAGTATCTCCTATTATTAAACCCAAATCATCATATGAAGATTTCAAATCAACTTCTACACAATCTATCGGAACAAATGATTTTATATCATTTAATGAAGATTGTAATTTTTTCTTTGAAGAATTTAAGAGTCTTTCATGTCTTAGATTGGTAATCATTAATGACTCTTTATTTAATTCTTTAGAATCAAAAATTTCAAAAATTGCCCCTTCTAGTTTATCAATACCATCTCTTGAAATCATAGAAGTTTCTATTATTTTAAAATCTCTTCCGAAATCTTCTTTTGAAATTTTAGAATCTAGATCTATCTTATTTAAAATAATAATGGCATTTTTCCCCTTTAATAAATCAAGAATAATCTTATCTTCTTCATCTAGCTCTCTTGATCTATCAAAGATTGCTATAATCAAATCAGCACCTTGAGCCAATTCTTTTGATCTTTGAACTCCGATTTTTTCAACCTCATCGTGAGTTTCTCTAATACCTGCTGTATCATTTATTTTTAAAGTTAAGTTACCAAGATTTATATATTCGGTTATAGAGTCTCTAGTTGTTCCTGGTATATCTGTAACAATTGCTCTATTTTCATTCAACAAAACATTTAATAGTGAAGATTTTCCTACATTAGGTTTTCCTATAATTGTAGTTTCTATCCCATCTTTTACCAACTTTCCTTTATTAGCGGTTGATAAAAGTTTTGTAATTTCATCATTTGCTTTGTCCATATAACTAATAATATCATCAAGAGGAAGGTCTTCTCCATCTTCTGTAAAATTGATTGAATACTCTATTCTTGATAAGGCCTCTAGCTCAATTTTTCTGATTTGTTCTATTTTTTCTTTTAACACACCAGATAATTGCTTTAAACCTTGTTTTTGTGAAATTTCATTAGTTGAATTTATAATGTCAAGAACAGCCTCTGCTTGAGATAAGTCTATCCTTCCATTTAGAAATGCCCTTTTGGTAAACTCACCTCTATCTGCAAGTTCACACCCTAAATCTAAAAGCAAATTTAAAATGTCTCTTACAGAAATCATAGATCCATGACAATTTATCTCACAAATGTCTTCTCTAGTATAAGTATATGGTCCTTTCATAAAATTAACCATAACCTCATCATAGATACGGCCATCTTTTTCTATATGTCCATATCTCATCATCCTATTATCTTTTTCTATATCTAAATCTTTATTATTAATTGGCTTAAAAATCTTTTTAATAATGTCAAAAGATTTACTGCCACTCATACGAACTATAGATATACCTCCAGTTCCTTGCGGAGTAGAAATTGCTGCAATTGTAGATTCACTCATAATTCATCCTTTCTTAAATGACTGTTTACCTTTGACATAAACATTCTTTCAATATTATACATTAATTTTACCAATAAAAAAAGATGTTTCACGTGAAACATCTTTTATTTATAATCAACTACTACAAATCTTTTTGGTTCAACACCTTCTGAGTGCGAATCAAGTTTATCATATTTTGAAATTTGTTCGTGAGCTAGCCTTCTTTCATATGAATTCATATATTTTAAATTCCAGCTTTTTCTAGTTTTCAAAACTTTTTTGCAAGCCTGATCTGCAAGCATCACTATCTTTTCATCTCTTCTTTTTTTGTAGTTATTTATATCAATATTAAGCTTAACTTTATTTGATCTAGCCTTAATAATTTTTCTAATTACAGTTTCGATAGCATCAAGTGTTTTACCACCCTTACCTATTACAATTCCTGTATCTTTTGGATCAATCTTTGCATCAAGCTTAATTATATTATCTTCAAGATTTCCTATTACTTTAACATCTTCAAAGTGCATTTCTATAAGAATTTTTTCTAAAAGATCTTTTGCTTTGTAATAAAGACTAACCTCATCTTCTTTTTGTTCATTATCAATTAATGATTCTAAAGATTCTTCTTCGTCACTTGTTTCTAAAGTTTCTTCGTTTGAAATTATTTCAGCTTCTTGGTTGATATTTTCTTCTTCAATTTTTTCTGAAATTTCTTCTACATCAAATTCTTTTTCAAGATTTTCTTTGCTATCTTCTTCTATTTCTTTAATTAAAGAATCAATACCTTCATTTATATCTTCTTCATAAGATACTTTTACAACTGCATCTTTTTGACCAATAAGTCCTAAAAAACCTGTTGATTCTTCTTCTAAAATATCAACTTCAACTTCGTCAATAGATTTATTTATCTCTTTTAAAGCCTCTTTTATAGCTTCATCTTTAGTTTTTGCTGTTTTTACTATCGATCTTTTCATTTTTTTCCTCTTTATCTCTTTTGCTTAGACCAATCAAATATTGGCCACCTAATATTATAAGTCTTGCAAGTGAACTAGTTGTCCAATAAAGTGGCAAACCTGCTGGTAGATTTCTAAATACAAAATAATAAATAATAGGCATTATCATAAGCATATTATTCATAGAACCCATACCAGGTGTATTTTGAGCCTGACTTTGTGGTGAAGTTTTCATAGTAAAAATTTGAACCACTAATTGACTTATACTTGTTAAAAGTGGCAAACCATAAAATAAAGGATCTGCTTTTGAAAGGGTTGGTACCCATAAAAAATTATCCTTAACTTGGTGCATATCACCTGCAAATATAAATTTATTTGGATTTTGTATAACCCTATATAAAGATAAAAGTATCAATAATTGAAAAATCATTACAAGACATGAAGAAAGTCCTGGTCCTACTCCTTCTTCTTTATACAATTGTTGCATTTTTTGTTGCATAATTTGAGGATCATAAGCATATTTTTTCTTTATTTCTTCAATTTTTGGTTGGATTTCCCCACTTTTTGCAGCTTGTTTTTGTTGGTTCATAGTCATTGGTATAGTAATTAAAGATACCAATATTGTCATTAAAATAATTGAAATAGCATAAAAACTTATATTAGATGGTTCAGCAAAATTATTTACCAAAGAATCATAAATAAATTTCATCAAGCTACCCAATAATTGTGCTATAAAATTTAACATTATTTCTCCTAATCTCTAGTGTAATATAAAAAAATCAATTGTTAGGCTGGATCGTATCCTCCTTTAGAAAAAGGATTGCACCTTAAAATTCTCCAACTAGCCTTAAAAAAGGCCTTAAAAAAATTATACTTTTTAAAACAGTCAATGGCATATTGGCTACAAGTAGGATAATATTTACATTTTCCAGAGCCTAAGAGTGGAGAAATAAACAATTGATAAAATCTAATAATTATTAGAAAAAGTTTATTTAACATATCTAATTTTCTTGTCCTTAAAGGCTTTACTAAGTACATGGCCTAAAGAAGATTTAAGTTTTTGATAAGTAAAATCTGTAGTGTGTTTTTTTGGAATAATAATTATATCAACATTATTAATATTTCTATAATTTTCATAAACTATTGACCTAAGTCTTCTTTTAAGTTTATTTCTTTGATTTGCCTTTCCTACCTTTTTAGAAATAGAAAAACCAAACCTTGGCCTATTAACACCGTTATTTTTAATAAAAACGGTAAAATCTCTATTGTAGTAGTGCTTAGATTTTTTATAAACCCTTTCAAAGTCTACATTCTTTCTTAAACTAAATTGTTTTTCCATAAGAATAAAACCTAACTATATCTACAATATAAAAAAGCCGCAGCTTTTTTATTATGCAGATAATTTCTTTCTTCCCTTTTGTCTTCTGGATTTTAAAACTCTTCTTCCAGCGGGAGTTGACATTCTTTTTCTAAAGCCATGGTCTTTTTTTCTTTTTCTTCTATTTGGTTGATAAGTTCTCTTCATGTTATCACCTCCTATTATTTTACGCTGTCTTTTATTATATTTAAATAATGGTAGAAAGTCAAGGTTTTATATATAATTTTATTAAAAAAAATCACTTATTTATAAATTTAAAAATTAGGATTAAAATTACTTTCATTT
>URRX01000043.1 GCA_900550345.1 uncultured Anaerococcus sp.
AATTTATACGCTTATATATAATTTATTTTTAATAGTATAATTGTTTTCCAGGAAATCTTTCACATAGTTTAATATTATGCTATAATTAGATATAAAATTAACATAGTAACTTAACTAGCTATGGTAATTACATAATTAGGAGGAAAATTTATGGACTACAACAAAATCAACGATGAAATTATTGAAAAAATTAAATCATCAGTTAATGGAAGAGTTTATGTAGGAGAAGAAATTAATGAAGATTTTTTTCATGATGAAATGCCAATTTATGGAAATGGAATTCCTGATGTTTTAGTTGATGCTACTTGTAAAGAAGATGTATCTAAAATAATGAAAATTTGTAATGAAAATAGGATTCCTGTAATAGCAAGAGGTGCTGGAAGTGGTTTGACTGGTGCTGGTGTTGCTATTAAAAATGGTGTAATGATTAATATGCAATCTATGAATAAAATCTTAGAATTTGATGAAGAAAATCTTGTTGTTAGAGTCGAACCAGGTGTTTTATTAAGTACTTTAGCTCAAACTTGTCTTGATAAGGGATATTTATATCCACCAGATCCAGGTGAAAAAAATGCTACTCTTGGTGGAAATGTTTCATTAAATGCTGGTGGTATGCGCGCAGTTAAGTATGGTACAACTCGTGATTATGTTAGAAAAATGGAAGTTGTTCTTCCTAGTGGTGAAATTACTACTTTTGGTTCTATTGTTTCTAAATCATCTACTGGTTATTCTTTAAAAGATTTGATGGTTGGAAGTGAAGGAACTCTTGGAATTATCACTGAGCTTACTTTAAAAATTGTTCCTAATCCAAAACATACTGTCTCTTTAATTGTTCCTTTTGAAGATTTGGATGCTTGTATTTCTACAGTTCCAAAATTATTCCAAAATAATTTAAATCCTCAAGCTATAGAATTTATGGAAAGAGATATAGTTATAGCTAGTGAAAAGTACATAGGTAAGGAAACTTTCCCAAAAAATATGGAAGGAATTGATGTTGGAGCTTATTTATTAATTACTTTTGATGGTGATGATGAAGATTTAATAGATAATACACTAGAACAAGCTGCTGAAGTTTTAGTTGATAATGGAGCTATTGATGTTTTAGTTGCTGATACTCCAAATGCAATCAGAGATGCTTGGGCTGCAAGAAGCTCTTTCCTTGAAGCTATTGAAACTCAAAACAAACTTTTAGATGAATGTGATGTGGTTGTTCCTGTTACAAAAATTGCAGAATATATTAATTTTGTTAATGCTGAAAGTGAATCTTATATGTTCGATGTTAAATCTTTTGGACATGCTGGAGATGGAAACTTACACATCTATACCCTATCAAATGAAGAAGATAAGATTGATCAATTTAAAGAAGAAGTTGATAAATTTATGGATGTAATCTACAAAAAAGCTTATGATTTAGGTGGAAAAATTTCTGGTGAACACGGAATAGGTCATGGAAAGAAAAAATATCTAAAGAGTTTTGAAGGAGATACAAATATAGAAATAATGAGAGGAATCAAAAAAGCATTTGATCCAAATATGATTTTAAATCCTGATAAAGTAATTGCCTTATTAGGTGAATAATATGAACTATTTAAAGGAATTTGTCATCCTTTGTATATGTTTATTTTTAGGAGCTGTAACAAGAAGTTTAATTAATTATCCAATACCAGAGCCTGTTTATGGAATGATTTATCTTTTTATAGCCCTACATTTTAACATACTCAAAAGTGAGGATATAAAACAAACTTCTGATGGAATACTTAAAAACTTAGCCTTTTTATTCGTACCTGCAGGTGTTGGAGTTCTTGCTCATGTTGATTTAATAAAGGGAAATATTTTTCAAATAATAATTGTAGTTATTTTGGGAACTATTATTACTATGGCCCTTACTGGCCTTCTTGTACAATTTTTACAAAGGAGGAAAAATGCTAGATAATCAATATTTTGGTATAATCTTATCTTTTGCAGCCTATGAAATTGGTAAGTGGGTAAATCAAAAATTAAAAACACCACTGGCAAATCCTCTTCTTATAGCTATACTTTTAATTATAGGATTTTTATCTATAACAGGAATTGACTATGAGTATTATAAAAAAGGAGGTGACTTCATAGCATTTTTTATTGCTCCTGCCACAGTTGCTATGGTTTTAGACCTTTATGCTAATATTGAAACTTTGAAAAAAAATATAATACCAATTTTTGTTGGTGTGGGTTCTGGAACAATTTTCTCATTTATTATTGCAATGTTTTTATCAAAAATATTTCAAATAGATAGGAATTTGATTTCAAGTTTATTACCTCAATCTGTTACAACGGCAATAGCTATTTCTCTTTCTGATGAATACCAAGGTATTATAGGACTTACTGCAATAGCGGTTGTAATTAGAGGAGTAAGTGGGGCTGTTTTTGCACCACTTGTAATGAAAATATTTAAAATAAAAGATCCAGTTGCCCAAGGCGTTGCAATAGGAACTTCTTCTCATGCAGTTGGCACAAGTCAAGCAAGACTTATGGGAGAAGTACAAGGAGCTATGAGTGGTTTATCAATTGCTGTTGCAGGTATTACGGCAGTAATTATAATGCCTCTAGCTATGAAACTTGCTGAATTTATAATTTAATAGAAAAATAAAATGAGCCAATAAGGCTCATTTTATTTGCTTTTAATATATGATGTATAGCTTTCTAATACTTTTTTGTAACCATCTTCTTCTAAAATATTTTCTACATATTCTTTTATAGTTGCTGTAGGTAAAATTCTGTGGTGATTTTTCTTAATTATTTTTTCTAAATCATTTTTTAATATAGATACATCTGAAGCATTTAGTTCAATATTTCCGTCTCTTGCTGCATTTTTTTATAGACCTAGATATTTTTTCTACATCAAATAATTCAATTTTTCCATTTCTTTTTTTAACGTATAATTTATTATCCAAAAAATTTTCAATTACCTCAACCTTGGCCCTATCCATTTGGTCTGCTATTTCTTCTATTGATAAATTTTTACCTTGATAGTATTCAACAATTAGTTTTGTTAGATCTAACATAATTTCCCCCTAAATTTCTTCTTTATATATTATTACCCTAAAATAAAGCAAAATAAAAGATTGGAATAAAATCCAATCTTTTTATTTTTATTTTTTTGTATAGTTTGGTGATTCTCTTGTAATTTGAATATCGTGTGGGTGGTTTTCTACAAGTGTTGCTGGAGAAATTTTTACGAATTTTGATTTTTCTTCTAATTCATTTAAGTTTGCTGCTCCAACATAACCCATACCTGAACGTAGTCCTCCAAGTAATTGATAAATTACATCGCCAACATATCCTTTTAGGGCAACTCTTCCTTCTACTCCTTCTGGTACAAATTTTTTGGTTTCATTTTGGAAATACCTATCGCTTGATCCTGATTTCATTGCTGAAAGTGATCCCATTCCCCTGTATTCTTTGTATTGTTTTCCTTCAAATACAATTGTTTCTCCTGGGGATTCTTCTGTTCCTGCAAATAATGATCCTGCCATTATTACATTTGCTCCGCAAGCAAGAGCCTTTGTTATATCTCCAGAATATTTTATACCACCATCAGCTATTACAGGAATTTCGTATTCTTTTGCAGCCTTTACACAATCAATTATTGCAGAAATTTGTGGAACACCAACTCCTGTTACAACTCTTGTTGTACAAATTGATCCTGGTCCTATACCAACTTTTACTGCATCTACTCCAGCTTCTATTAGGTCTTTTGTAGCCTCTCCCGTAGCAACATTTCCTGCTATTAATTGAAGATTTGGATATTTTTCTTTAATTTTTTTGATTGCAGTCATTACTCCTTTTGAATGACCGTGAGCTGTATCTACAGTAACAACATCAACTTTTGCTTCTACCAAAGCATCAATTCTATCCATCATGTCTTTGGTTATTCCTACAGCAGCTCCAACTAATAATCTATCATGTTCATCTCTAGCTGAATTTGGATATTGTCTAGATTTTTCTATATCTTTAATTGTAATAAGACCCTTTAATTTAAAATCATCATCAACTATTGGAAGTTTTTCTACTTTTCCAGATTCCATTTTCTTAACAGCATCCTCCATAGAAATTCCAACATGACCAACTATAAGACCATCTTTTGTCATGATATCATCAATTTTTACATTTTCATCATTTTGGAATCTTACATCTCTGTTTGTCAAAATTCCTTTTAAAGTCATTTGGTCATCAACTATTGGAACACCGCTAATTTTATAATTTGCCATAATTTCTAGGGCTTCTTTTAAAATATTATCAGCCTTTAAATAAAATGGATCTGTGATTACTCCATGTTCACTTCTTTTTACCCTGTCAACTTCTTTTGCTTGCTCTTGGATTGACATATTTTTGTGGATTATTCCTATTCCACCTTGTCTTGCCATTGCAATTGCCATTTTTGATTCAGTTACAGTATCCATTGATGCTGACATTAATGGTATATTTAATTTAATTTTTTTTGTAAGATTTGTTTTTAAAGAAACTTCATTTGGTAGGACTTCTGATGGTCCTGGAACTAATAATAAATCGTCAAATGTTAAACCTTCTCCAATTATTTGCATAAATCCTCCTATTTTTTAAAATAATTAATTGCGTTTTCAAATATTTTTTGTTCCTCTATATCGTAAATATTTTTGTATAAATCTGAATCTAATCTTTCAACATGTCCCATTCTTCCCAAAATTTTACCGTCTTTTGATAAAATTCCTTCTATATTGTAGTCAGATCCGTTTGGATTTGTATCATATACAGAAAATATTTGTCCATTTTCTAGCAAGTCTTTGTATTTTTCTTCATTTACAATAAACCTACCTTCTCCATGTGATATAGGTATTTTATATATTTTATCTAAATCTAGTCCTCTTGTCCATGGGCTTTTATTATTTAATATTTTTGTATCGACAAAAGTTGAAATATGCCTATCATTTGTGTTGTAGGTTAATGATGGATCATCTTCTTCGATTTCCTTAATTTTTCCATAAGGAAGTAGGCCTGTTTTTATTAAAGTTTGGAAGCCATTACAAATTCCAATAATTAATCCATCATTTTTATCAAGCATATATTCAATAGCATCTTTTATTTTTTCATTTCTTATAATATTTGCCAAAAACTTACCAGATCCATCTGGTTCATCTGCCATAGAAAATCCTCCAGGGATGGCAAAAATTTGTGAAGATTTAATAGATTTTGCCAAATTTTCAATTGATTCTTCGATAGCTGTTTTGTCTAAATTTTTAAATAAATTAATTTCAACTTCTGCCCCATATTTTTCAAATACTTTTCTTGTATCCCATTCACAATTTGTTCCTGTTACAGCAAGAATTGAAACTTTTACCTTATCAACTGGCTTTTTAGATTTTAAAGAAACTTCCATATCTTTTTGATCAATTTTTTCATAAGAAATTTCTTCTTTAGGACTGAATATTTGGTCTAATTCATTTAAATATGATTTCTCTAGTTTTTCTGTATCTAATTTTTCTCCATTTACAATTAATTCATCAGAAAATTCCCCGATTTTTTCAACAAAATCTAAATCTTCAACATATTCAACCACAAAAGATCCAAATAAAGGATTATATAAATTATCAAAATCTAGGGTAAAATTAGAATTTCCAAGGGCTTGTTCATAAATATTTGCCAAAATTCCCTTATTATCAAGAGCAATACTTGAAATTATTTTTCCCTCTCTCATTGCCTTTATTAATTTTTCTAATAAGTTTTTGTAATGGTCAAGGTCAAGAGTCATATCAGAATTGTATTTTGCCCTAATAAGTCCAATTTTTCCTTTTCCCTTTAAATCATTGGATTTTATATTTTCAATATCTTCTGTTGTTGTTGCAAATGAAATTAAAGTTGGTGGAACTTTTAAATCTTCAAAATTACCGCTCATTGAATCTTTTCCACCAATTGGAGGCTTTTTGAAAAAGTTTGTTACTTCAAAGGCTCCCAAAAGTGATTTTAAAGGTTTGGACCAAGCTTTACTATTATCCATTTTTTCATAAAATTCTTGGAAGGATAATCTTATTTTTTCTAAATCACTACCAACAGAAACAAGTTTGGCAATTGATTCAATAACTGCGTAATATCCGCCTAAATATTGACTTTTTTCTGAAATAAATGGATCAAATCCATAAGTCATTATAGATGCTGTTTTTGAAACTCCATCAAGAACTGGAATTCTTGCAACCATCGCTTGGGATGGATTTACTTGTTTTTTTCCACCAAGTGGTTGTAGAACTGTATTTTGTCCAATAGTAGAATCAAAAATTTCTATTAGATTTCTTTGGCTAATTACATTTAAATCTTTTATTTTTTCATAAAAATATTTTGGATCAGAAGATTTTTCTGTCAAATATTTTGGAACATCTTCACTTACAAATTCGACTTTTGCACTTCTATCTGCTCCGTTTGTATTTATAAAATCGTAGGAAATATCTGCAATTTTTTTGTCATCATAAAACATCCTCATCCTATTTGTATCAGTTACTTTTCCAACTAAGGATGCCTCTACATTTTCTTCTCTACAATATTTTTCAAACTCTTCTCTATCATTTTTATCAATTAAAACTGCCATTCTTTCTTGAGATTCTGAAATTGCAATTTCTGATGGTTTTAGGCCTGCATATTTTAGCTTAACTTTTGAAAGGTCTATATCAATTCCATCATACAATTCTCCAATGGCAACTGAAACTCCACCTGCCCCAAAATCGTTACATTTTTTTATTAATTTTGAAACTTCGCTTCTTCTAAATAATCTTTGAAGTTTTCTTTCTTCTGGAGCATTTCCTTTTTGAACTTGGGCTGATTCAGTTTTTATTGAAGTTACTTTATGAGATTTTGATGAGCCTGTTGCTCCACCAATTCCATCTCTTCCTGTTCTTCCTCCAATTAATAAAACTATATCGCCAGCTTTTGGACTAAGTCTTTTTACATTTTCTTTTGGAGCTGCTGCAATAACTGCCCCACATTCCATTCTTTTTGCCTTATAGCCTTCGTGAAAAATTTCCTTTACAAATCCTGTAGCTAGACCAATTTGGTTTCCGTAAGAAGAATATCCTTTTGCAGCAAGTTTTGAAATTTTTCTTTGTGGAAGTTTTCCCTCCATTGTCTTATCGACATCTTCTAAAATATTTCCAGCTCCAGTAATTCTCATACCTTGGTAGACATAACTTCTTCCTGAAAGTGGATCTCTTATTGCTCCACCAAGACAAGTTGATGCTCCACCAAAAGGCTCTATTTCTGTTGGGTGGTTGTGGGTTTCATTTTTAAACATCAAAAGATAATCTTCAAGATTTTCCTTGCCATCCTTTTCTACCCTAACTTTTACATAAACTGAGCAGGCATTTATTTCACTTGATACTTCCAAATCATCAAATTCATTTCTACTTCTCATATATTTTGAAAGAATTGTTCCAAAACTCATAAGATTTATTGGCTTTTTAATTTCAAGTTCATCTCTCATTTTTAAATACTTATCAAAAGAATTTTTTATAGCCTTATCAAGAGATGTTTTTACCTTTATATCTATATCAAGATTTGTATTAAAGGTTGTATGTCTACAATGGTCTGACCAATAAGTATCTAAAATTTTTATTTCGGTTTCGTTTGGATTCCTATTTTCTTTTTTAAAATAATCTCTAACCATTTTTAAATCATTATCATCCATGGCAAGATCATGATCTTTTACAAAATTAGAAATTTCTTCATCAGAATAAGCTATAAATCCATTATAAATTTCATTTTCAAGATTTTTTTCTCTTTTTATATCCAAACTTTCTGGCATTTCTTTCAAATCAATCTTGTGACTATCAACTGGATTTACTAAATAATTTTCAATTTTTTTAAGATCATTTTCATTTAACTTTGAAAATTCATAAACTGTTGCAGTTTTACAGTCTGTTTTTTCATCCAAAATTAAATTTAAAGTATCAATAACCCCTTGTCTTCTTTGGTCAAATTGGCCTGGAAGATATTCTACTGCAAGGGCAGATTCAAAAGAATCTTCAAGTTTTTTTGCCTCATCTTTGGCATAAACATAATCAAGGTTTCTTTCGGATAAGACATTATTTATTGCCTTATCCAAATTTTCATCACTTATTTCAAGATCATATCTGTTATATATATTTAATTTATCTATTTTTATTTTTAAGAGATTTTCAATTTCTTTTCTAACTTCTTTGGACTTATAATCAAACCTATCTTTTTTTCTAACATAAATTCTTTTTACTGAGTTTTTCATATCATATCCTTAATGTCTAAAGTGTCTATTATTTGTAAATACCATTGACATTTTGTACTCATTACATTTGTCAATTGAATCCTTATCTCTAATTGATCCACCTGGTTGGATGATTGATTTTACTCCAATTTTGTGGGCAAATTCTACGCAATCATCAAATGGGAAAAAGGCATCAGATGACATAATAGAATCAGTAAAGTCAACATCTGGGTGGTTGTTTTTGATTGATTCCAATGCCCAAATTCTTGAAGTTTGTCCACAGCCAACTCCCAAAGTTTTTCCATCTTTAACAATTACAATAGCATTTGACTTAGTGTATTTTACAACAGTCATGGCAAATTTTAAATCGTCAATATCTTTTTTGTCTGGTTTTATATCAGTTACAACTTCAAAATCATCTTCTTTACTATCTCTATCTTGAACTAAAACTTTTCCTTCCAGATATTTTACATCTTCTTTTACAAAATCTTTTGAAAGGTCAACTTTTATTAAACGGATATTTTTCTTTTTAGATAAAATTTCCAAAGCTTCTTTTGTAAAGTCATTTGCTGCAACAATTTCAAGGAAAATTTCATTCATCATACTTGCAGTTTTTTCATCAACTACTCCATTTAGAGCAACAATTCCACCAAAAATTGATAAGGAATCAGCTTCATATGCTTTTTTATAAGCATCAAAGGCATTTTCTCCAATAGCAGCTCCACATGGAGATTGATGTTTTAGAGCAACACAAGAATTTTCACCAAGTTCTTTGGCAAGTTCTAGGGCAACATTTAAGTCATTGTAATTGTTAAAACTCATTGCTTTTCCATGTAAAATTTCTATATCTTTTAAAAGTCCTTTTGCATAAGTATCCTCATATAAACTTGCACTTTGACTTGGATTTTCTCCATATCTTAAATCTTCAATTTTTCTTAGACCATAAGTTTTATATTGGCTATCTTTTTGAGTTAAATCTTTGAAAAATCTTGATATTACACTATCATAATAAGCTGTAAGAGAATAAGCCTTCATTGCTAGGTATCTTCTATATTCTAAATCAAGATCATTTTTTTCTAACTTTTCTAAAAATTCTTCATAATCACTAGGATCAGTCAAAACTATGCAATCTTTATGATTTTTTGCAGCAGATCTAATCAAAGTTGGTCCACCAATATCAATATTTTCGATAATATTGTCAATATCATTACTCTTTAAGGACTCTTCAAACTTATATAAATTTACAACAACTATATCAATATCTTTGATATTATTTTCTTCAACAGTTTTTTTGTGATTTTCATCATCTCTTTTATAAAGAATCCCACCGTGAACATATGGTGATAAAGTTTTTACCCTACCATCCAAAATTTCTGGAAAATTTGTTATTTCCTCAATTTCTTTTACATCCACTCCGCTTTCTTTAATTTTTTTGTATGTACCACCAGTAGATACAATTTCAACACCTAATTCACTCAATCTTTTAGCAAGTTTTTCTACATCCTTTTTTTCAGTAACAGATATTAAAGCTCTCATTAATCCCTCCTATAAGCTTTTAGTCTAAATTTAAAGACAAGAAAAGGGAAGCTAATAAAATTAGCTTCCCTGATAAAACATTACTACATTAATAGACAAATTTGGGCATAAAAATCTAGAGAAAGATCTTAGTCTTTCAATTTTTTTCATAGATAAAATTGTATTTGAAAATTTTTTTATTTTAAAAATAAATCTCATCATTAATTCCCCCAACTTGAATGTAAAATAATCATACCACAGTTTTTTTGAAAATTAAAGATAT
>URRX01000044.1 GCA_900550345.1 uncultured Anaerococcus sp.
ATATCATATTTGATATTGAATACCAGCAATCAGGTGTATTGAAAACTATATATCGTCAAATATTAATAATATTTACAATATATTAAGACGGATTTATTTCCGTCTTTTTTTAATTCAAAGAATTAAATCTTCTAAACAACTAATCAAAACCACCATTTTTGTCTTAGGGCTAGTGAAGGGAGAAGTATTTTTTAATAACCGGAAAATTCATCCTAATTCCTACTTATACAGATAGATGAAGAAATAATTACTCAAAACCTTTAAAAATGTCCTGAGTCTATTAAGAGAAGAAATTTTTTAGCACAGGTTTAAAAAATTATGTTTTTCTTCGCCTGTGATATGAGAGGAAAAATAAAACCTAACAAAACTATCAAAAATGTCTTAGGGCTAGTGAAGGGAAGTATTTCTTACTCAAAGATATTTTACTTGTCTTTAAATCTTTAAGAAAAATTTTAAAGTTACCTACTCAAAGTAGCCTGATTTGTCTTAGGGATAGTAGAGGAAGAAATTTACATTAATCAAAAGTATCAAAAATGTCCTGAGTCTATTAGGAGAGAAAAATTTTAGGATAGGTTTAAAAAACCATGCTTTTCTTCGCCTGTGATATGAGAGGAAAAATAAAACCTAACAAAACCATCAAAAATGTCCTAGGGCTAGTAGAGGGAGAATTTTTCTTACAGGTTTAAAAAGTGCTGAATTTCTTTGCCTGTTATTTAAGGTAAGGAAATATTTTTCAAAATAACCGGAAAATCAAATCCTAACTTTACTTATACAGGTAGAGGATAAAAATATTACTCAAAATTCTTCTAACTGTCCTAAGGAATATGAGAGGATATTTCTTCTTCAAAAAATATGAAAGGAGTAGATATGTGAATTTAGAAAATATACCAGAATATCTAAAAGAAAATGCAAGCTGGTGCTTATGGAAATATGAAACAAGAAATAATAGGGAGACAAAGATACCTTTTAATCCAACTACAAACGGCTATGCATCAGTTAATGATCCAAAGACTTTTACATCCTTTGATAAAGCATCTGAAAAACTTAGTTCCTATGATGGGCTTGGAATAAGAGTCGATGGAAAACTCGTAGCAATTGATGTGGATGACTGTGTAATCAACGGAGTTTTAAATGATTTAGCAAAAGAAATAGTTAACCATTTTCCACAGTCATACATTGAATTTAGTCCAAGTGGTAAGGGTCTTAGAATCTTTACTATTCTACCGAACTCAATAACTTACAACAATGACATCTACAAGATGAAGACTAAAGAAGTTGAAGCTTATATTGCTGGCTTTACTAATCGCTTTGTAACTGTGACAGGTCATGTTTATCAAGAAGGTGAGATTGTCGAAGAATCCGAAGGGCTTCTATGGCTTTTAGAAAAATATCTGAAAAGAGAAAAACAAAGTAAGTCTAATAAACAAAATTTTAAAAGCTATTTAACTGATGAAGAAGTTATTGAAAAGGCATCTAATGCCAAGAACAAAGAAAAGTTTTTAAATCTATGGGCTGGAAACATTAAAGCCTATCCTTCTTCAAGTGAAGCAGACTTAGCCTTAACTTCAATACTCGCATTTTATGCTGGTGGAAATACTGACCAGATAGATAGGCTCTTTAGGCAATCGGAACTTTTTAGGGATAAGTGGGATGAAAATCGAGGAGGAAAGACCTATGGAGAAATAACCATTGAAAAAGCAATCTCTTCTTTAAAAGAAGTCTACAAACCTATTTCAAGAATAGATCCAAGCATCGAGTTTAACTTATCTATTGAAAAGTTAAAAGAAATGGGTCTTCCTTTATCTTCTAAGTATTCATGGACAGATATAGGTGCAGGAAAAATATTCGCAGACTTTTATATGGATTCTCTTCGCTATGTACCAGAAAGGAAAGCCTGGTATTTCTACGAAGAAGGAATCTGGATAGCTGATACTGGAAGTTTAAAAGCTATGAAATTATGTATGAAACTTGCAAACCTACTTCATATCCTTGCCCTTGATATTGAGGACGAACATAAAAGAAAGGCTTATGTAAAATTCTCAAACAGATGGCAAGCAAGAGGTTATAGGGTCAGTGTATTAAAAGATGCAGAAGTTCATCATCCATTAAATGTATCTGACTTCGATAAAGATCCCTACCTTTTAAACTGTACCAATGGAACTTTAGATCTTAGAACAATGGAATTTTATGAACACAGAAGTTCTGACTATTTAAGCAAAATGGCTGATGTTATCTATGATCCTTACTCATTAAATGAAAGATGGAATAGCTACATTGATGAAATTATGAGTGGAGACAAAGAAAAAGCTAAGTTCCTACAAAAGATATTAGGCTATGGGCTTACAGGAGATACAAGGCATGAGTGCATGGCAATTCTTTATGGAATGACCACAAGAAATGGCAAGGGGACTCTTTGTGAATCCATATTAAAGGTTCTTGGAACTTATGCTTGTGCATCAAGACCTGAAACACTGGCTCTAAAAAACAAAGTAAATAGTTCTGGACCCAGTGAAGAAATAGCAAGACTTGCAGGAGTACGCTTTGTAAATATTCCAGAACCAGGCAAGGGACTACCCTTAAATGTTGCACAAGTTAAAAGCCTTACTGGGAATGACACTATTAATGCAAGATTCCTTCATGAGAACTCCTTTGATTTTAAACCTCAATTTAAAATCTACATCAACACCAACTACCTACCCATAGTTAATGATGTGACTGTATTTACCAGTGGAAGAATGCTAATCATTCCCTTTGATAGACATTTTACTGAAGAAGAACAAGACAAAACATTAAAGACAGAATTTGCAAAAGAAGAAGTAAAGTCTGCAATACTTAACTGGCTTATTGAAGGCTACAAACTTTTACAAAAAGAAGGGCTAACTATTCCTGATTCAGTAAAAGATGCAACTTTAAAATACCAAAAGGAATCAGATAAGATAGCTATCTTTATGGAAGATTGCTTGGAAGAGGGAAAAGACTATGAAGTTAGAACTTCTGAAGTTTACGAAAGATATAGGTCTTGGTCTTTAGAAAATGGCTACTACCTTGAAAGCATGAAAACCTTTAAGCAATCTTTGGAGTCTAAAGCTACCATCAAAAGAAAAAGACCAAAGGATGGAAAACACAAGACCACAGTCCTAATAGGCTATAGGTTAATTTCTGAATTTCTATAAAGTCTGTGGCAATGTGGCAGATGAAAAATTTAATTTAGAAATCTTGTATCTATATAGATAATACTTTTTTACCTGCCACACCTGCCCTCATTTAAGGAGGTGGTGCTTATGATTGTGTGTCCTTAGAAGTTTAATCGAAGTTAGAAAATTAGGAGGAATATAAATGATTACAAAAGAAGATTTAGAAAGAAAATTTACTTTAAAAGATAAGATTGTGGTGGCTTCCCCAAAGGGAATATCTACAGAATTAAAAAGAGAAAAAGACTATAGGTATGTCATTAAAAAAGATGAAAGCGAAATCAAGCTAGATGACTTAAAAGACTTAACTGAATATTGTAAGGATATGTGCCTTTACAGAAACAATGAAAAAGTCACTGAAGACTTATTGGAGAATGCCTTTAAGCTACGAGATACAATCATTCTTCATAAGGTGGACAAGACACCTGTAAAACTTGTCAAAGAAAAAATATACAACTACACACTGGATAATCAAGACACAGTTATTCCATTCAAAGGAACAGAAAGTGTTGTAGAGTTTATGAATCAAAATAATTTTAGTCTATAAATAAAAGTGGCAATGTGGCAGGTAAATATATAGGACTTAAAACTTCTATTCTCTATAGGAAGTTTAGTTTTCACCTGCCACACTGCCCCAGATATTTTGAAAGGAGTAGAAATGATTATTGGAGATATTTTTGAAAAAGATAAACTTACAGCTGTGGACTTAAAGGACACAAAGTATGAAGTCCTAAATGTAATTAATAAAGATAAGGTTAAAATCATCCTTGCTAAAGGAGACAAGTCTTATCTTGTAATTGATGGAAGATTTAAAAATATGTTTTTTCCTTCTTTAGAAGAAGCCGAAGAATATATTGAGAGCAAAAAATAATTTGTAACCCAGGGGGCATCCTAATCTCCAGGAGACTTTTTCCTATCAACGGTGCCGCCCTCTTACGCACAAAAAGACGGGTTCAAAGGGGGTATTAAAAATGTATTTAATACCCTGGATAATATAAAAATATAAAGGAGAAATTTATGTTAATTAAAGAAAAATCAAAAAGAAACGAAATATTGTCAGCTAATTCCTATAAAACTAATCTATGGAATTATTTAAGAAACAAGGATGAATCATCTTATTCAGATATTAAGGCTCTTGGTCTTATCCAAGATGGCTCACCTTTTATGGATGCAGAAAGCACAGAATACTTTAGAGAAACACTTGCAGAAAAGAGCGTAGTTAGAAAAGAAGCTAAAGTTTTAAAAAACGATGTAGATTCATCTTCTATTGTAACTTTCCCAAGTAAATCTATGGCAACTTGGACAAAAGCAGGAGAACATGACCTATTTGCAGATGCCTTAGAAATGAAAGATTTGGATGTGAATTTAGAATACAACACATTATCTAACTTAATTACAATTCACGAAGATTTTCTAAATGATCCTCAAGCTAAGATTGAGAAAATAATTTTAGATACCTTTGCTCATAATTTTGCTAAGGCAGAAGATAAAGCTTTTATAGAAGGTAGTGGTCAAAATGAACCATTGGGAATTTTAGCAGATGACAAAATTAAAAGCCTATCTGCTACAAAAGAACTAAAGCTTGATGACTTGAAAAAACTATTCTTCTTTTTAGATAGTGACTATAGAGAAAATGCAAAATGGATAATGAATGATAAAACTGCTCTTTATCTTCAAAGTCTAAAAGATAGTCAAGGTAACTTCTTGTGGAATCAATATGATGGCACTTTCATGGGAAAAGAAATTCTAATCTCAAACTTTATGCCAGACATTGATACGGGTTTAAAACCTATCGTCTTTGGAGATTTTTCAAGCTACTGGATTGTTGAAAGACAAAATCCAACAATAAAAAGATTGTCCGAGATGTTTATTCTTAAACAACACCAGGGCTTTATCATGCGAGAATATTTAGATGCCAAGCTAATGGATAAGGATTCAGTCCTTACTTTAGCCATTGAAGGATAATGCCTATGGTAGAAACTAAAAAGAATGAGATTAAAAAGTCTGAGAATATTGAAGTATCTGGCACAATCTTTACAGTTCATTCTATGAAAAGTGAAAATGCAAAAAAGAGTGTCGAACAAATCATAAGAAAGCTCATATTAAACAATGTGGATACTTTGAATAGATCCAATTTATCAGCTTAATTAACTTGATATAGTCTGAAAAGTACGGGAATATGTAATTGCCACTTGAAGGCTGTCCGAAAGGAGGAAAATATGGAACAATTAAATAGACAGTCTTCTTACTTTTCAGATACTGAAAAGATTACAGCATTATACTGTAGGCTTTCAAGAGATGATGAACTTCAAGGCGAAAGTAACTCAATAAGAAATCAAAAGGACATATTAGAAAAATATGCTCTGGATATGGGACTTAAAAACCTAGAGTTCTTTGTGGATGATGGTTATTCAGGAACGAACTTTGATAGACCCTCTTGGAATAAACTAAATGGTTTAATTGAGGATGGAAAAGTTGAAAATATTATTGTAAAAGATATGAGTAGACTTGGCAGGGATTATCTAAAGGTAGGATTTTATACAGAAGTCTTATTTCCAGATAATGATATACGATTCATTGCCATAAATAATGGTGTGGATTCAAATAACCAAGTAGAAAACGACCTTACACCTTTTATTAATATCTTCAACGAGTTTTATGCTAAGGACACAAGCAAAAAGATAAAGGCTGTTTTTAAGGCAAAGGGTCAAAGTGGAAAACCACTGACAACTAATCCTCCTTATGGTTATTTAAAGGATAAGGAAGACAAAAATAAGTGGATAGTTGATGAAGTTGCAGCTGAAACTGTAAAGCTAATTTTTAATCTTTGTATTAAAGGATATGGTCCAAGTCAAATTGCAAGTGAACTAAAGAGTAGAAAAATTTCAACTCCTGCTGAACACTTTAAATCTATAGGACTCAATTTCCCTGTTGACACTCCAGAAGAGGAATGTAATTGGAATCCTACTACAATATCTACTATTTTAGATAGAGAGGAATATCTAGGAAAGGTCATAAACTTTAGAACAAAGAGAAAATCATACAAGACTAAGAAAAGTGTAGACAATCCAAGGTCTGAATGGGCAATATTTGATAATGTTCATGAGCCGATTATTGATGAAGAAACCTTTGATATTGTAAAAAGGATAAGAAAAACAAGACGAGTTCGTAACAGCTTAGGAGAAATGCCTGCCCTATCTGGTATGCTCTACTGTGCAGACTGTGGAGCAAAATTGTATCAAGTGAGAGGTAAAGGCTGGTCTCATGATAAAGAATACTTCGTTTGTGCATCCTATAGAAAGCAAAAAGGCAAATGTACTTCACACCAGATAAAGAACATTCAAGTTGAAGAAATTCTTCTGAGGGAAATTAGGAAAGTTACAGCCTTTGCAAAAGACCATGAGGAAGAATTTGTAGATTTAGTTTTGAAGAAGAAAACCAGCGAGTTAAATCAAGTATTAAGAAGTCAGAAAAAGGAACTAGAGAATTCTAAAGATAGAATTGAAAAACTTGACTCTATCGTTCAAAACCTCTACGAAGATAACTTGGAAGGTAAAATATCTGATCAACGATTTGAGAAAATGGCTAAAGCTTATGATGAAGAAGAAATTTCACTTCAAAAAAGAATAGCTGAACTTGAAGAAACTATTACAAAATCACAGGAAGAAGAACTTAATGTGGAATCATTTCTAAAGCTTGTTAGGAAGTACACGGATATAAAGGAACTCGATCCAGAAATGATAAGAACATTTGTAGACAAGATTTATGTAGAACAATCAGAAAAAGTTCCAGGTACAAATTTAAAGAAACAGACCATTTGGATTTATTGGAACTTCATAGGGAAAATTGACATATAAAAATCGGCACAAAGGTTAATACCTTCATGCCGATTAAATTTTAAGGAAATAAATCCCTAATTAAGAGCCCCTTAGGGGTCTTTTTTATTTATTTTCTTCTATATATTCTAATTTTTCCTTATTCATTACAGAATCAGGAATCATTTTGCTTGTTATATAAATTAAAAATGGAAGAACAATAGCGTCATCCAAAATTCCTAAAAATGGAATCATGTCATTTATCAAATCGGCAGGCATTACTGCATAAAGAATAGCTCCAAGTCCCAAAATTTTTGCAAGTTTTGGAGTGTTTTTATCTTTCATAGCCCTAAAATATACCGGTATAAAATTTGTGATTTTTGAAAATTTATTTTTCATTCTTTTCCCTTACTTTCTTTTTAATATTAATTATCTTAATCTTCACTTTAATTATACTAGAAAAAACCTACTTGTAAATTAAATATATTAAAATTAATTTTAAAAATATCTTACAATAATAGTATATTATGATTTTTTTAAATTTCAAGTTATAATATTAGAAAGGAGTTTTTATGACATTAAAAGTAGTTGATTTAGATATTTTAAAATTAAATGTGGATGCTATTGTAAATGCTGCAAATATTGATTTAATTGAAGGTGGGGGAATTTGTGGACAAATTTTTGAAAAAGCAGGAAGAGATAAGCTAAAAGAAGCTTGTCAAAAATTATCACCAATAAAACCAGGCGAGGCAGTAATTACAGATGGATTTGACCTTTATCAAAAATTTATAATTCATGCAGTAGGTCCTATTTATAATGAAAATTATAAAGAGGCTTGCCAAAAAATTTTAAAAGATGCTTATATAAATGCCCTAGAACTTGCTAAAAAAAATAAAATAAATTCAATTGCCTTTCCCTTAATTTCTGCTGGGATTTATGGATATCCAGAAAAAGAAGCGTTTATTATTGCAAAAAATACAATTGATGAATTTTTAGAAGAAAATGAAATGGATGTTTACCTATCAACATATGGGAAAGATATACTTTCTTTGATAATGGGATGATTTGAATTTTTTATTTGCTTCCGGTATAAATATTTATGTAGAAAAGTAACACAAAATAAGCTAGGAGTTTATATGAAAATTTTTAAATCAATTAAAAATAGATGGGAAAAATTTTTGGAAAATTTAGCAAAAGAAAACAAAAAGTCTTTTGGAAATGAAAAATTGGATTGTTGTTCAATGAACAAAAGAGAACATAAATAAAAAATGACCCCGAGGGGCCATTTTTTTGTGCTTTTAATCTACAAGTTTTTTTGCAACTTCTACTACTCTTCTTGCTTGTGCTTTTACAGCTTGTTCAATTTCGTTTGCAAAACCTTCATTAGTTGTTGTTGCACTTGCTCCGTAAGGATTTCCACCTTGGGCATAAATAGAATCATCAGTGTAACCTACTGGAACAATTATTGCTCCCCAGTGAGCAGCACTTGTATAAATTGTTTTAATTGTTCCTTCTTGTCCACCGTTATTATTTTGAGCAGATGTCATTGCAGATATTATTTTATTAGTTAATAAACCTTGAGCCCAAACTCCTCCTTGTTCATCTAAAAATGCTTTTAATTGGAAAGGAATATTTCCAAATCTAGTTGGTGCTGAAAATATAATTGCATCAGCCCAAATTAAATCATCAGAGCTAGCTTCTTTTATTTCTTTTGAGTCTTTTAAATATTTTTTCCAAGCAGGATTTTCTTCAGCTGCACTTTCATCAAGAAATTCTTTTACTTTTACAAGTCTAACTTCAGCTCCGTTTTTTTCAGATTCTTCTTTGGCCCATTTTGCCATTTGATAATTGTGTCCTGTTTGTGAATAATATATAATAGATAGTTTCATTTTTTCTCCTTTTAATTCTGCAATTTATTTCTTAAGCATCCTTATAAATATAGCCATATTTTAATAAAATAAACATTTATATTTTAATTATTGCATTTACTTAATAAGGAAAAGTAAAAAAACTTATATAATGGGTAAATTAATAGTAGAAAAAAGTATAAGGAGATAAAATGGAATTAACTGAAAAATTTGAGAAAGACAATTGTAAAAATCCTGTAGAATATTCAATAATTCATAAAGAAATTCCAATAAAAATGTCTAGCGAAATGTGGGAAGCTATTTCTTATTTATTGTGGTATGTGCCAGATATTTCTTCTATTCAATCAAAATCAAACGAACTTATTTCTAACAAGGAATATGATTATTATACTTTTATTGAAATAATGAATTATATGAATTTAAGAGATGAAGATTGTTTGTTTACAGAAAATATAGATGAAAATATAGCAGAAGAATATAAAAGAAAGATTTGTACTAATACTCAAAAATTAATTTTGACTCAATCTGACGGGGAAACTAAAACAGAATCTTTATTAAGACATATAAGAAATGCTATTGCCCATGGAAGTTTTAATATTGTCGAAGATCTAATAGTTGGTTTTGATGAAAAAATTATAGGTAAGGATAAGAGTAAAACTACTGCAATTTTTAAAATTAAACCTAAAAATTTATTAAATGCTCTTAGAATGTTAAATGAAGATTTAACTAATCAAAAATTAATTTCAAAGGCACTTAAAAATTCTAAATATTGGGTTGAGCCTTACCAAGAAGATTTTGAAAGAAGCAATAAGTTTGATTTGTTTGCAAAAAAAGATGAGAAAAAATATGCAATTGAAATTAGAGATTATAAATCAAAAAGAGATATTGATAAGGGATTTGCAAAAGAACTTGCTCATAATTTTAAAAATTTAAAAGATGAAAGGGTAAGACCTGTTCTTGTGATAAATACTTCATTTTTAAAAGAAGAATCTAAAAATGAATTAATTGCTTATGATGTTTTGATATTGGATGTAAAAAATATCAAAAAAATGTTAAAGGGAAGAGATATGATTCGCGAAATTGAACAGGCACAAAGTCTATATAAGTACAAAGAAGAAAATTGATATTTAAATTTATTTAGGATAT
>URRX01000045.1 GCA_900550345.1 uncultured Anaerococcus sp.
ACATCTTACAAATTCGATTATTGCCAAAGAAGGATGAATATCACAAAGTATTATTTTTATTTTGTCGTCAATCTTTTCAATATTATCATTATTTTTAAAATATCTTCTAAAAATATCTTGGATTGTGGAAACACAATAGAAATATTCTTGTTTTAATCTAAATAATTTACCTTCATATGTCGAATTATCTAGATATAAGAATTGTGTTAGTGAATTATTATCTATATAATCTTCATAGTATTTTTTAAAATCTGAACTAATATTATTAGAGTAATTAATCTTATTTATAGATTCAGCTTTCCATAATCTTAAGGTATTAACAAAATCGTTCTCATTATTATATATTGGCATATCATATGCAACAGATTTCAATTTTTTATCTCCTATATTAATAAGATATGTAAATGCCTTTTTGTGTTCCCATTTATTTCCTTTATAAAGCCATTCATTAGAATCTATAAGTTGAATTCCATTCATTATTTTTTGCTTCATACCTCCACTTTCATATCTTAAAGCATATGAAAGCGACTTTATTTTATTTTCACTCAGTTGTTTTGAAAGATACCAAGCTCCAGCCCCAATTTCACTAATTCCAAGGCTCGCTTCTTTTTCATAATTTATTAAATCACTCATAGATATATTTAAAATAGATAAACATTCACGAACTTCGTCTTGATAATTTAATGAATCTATAGCATTTGATAAGAATTTTCCCGGATTATATTCAAAAGATAAAATGTATACTTCTTTACTTTTAAAATTTTTCTTTGATTTTGACCAATTTTTACCAATATCTTGCATTAATGCTTTGACAAGTCCATCGTATATTTCACTAAGCCTTGCTTCTTTTATGTCTTTAGCATAAAAAGAATACAAAAAATTTTGTATTCTTTTTAAAATAAAATTATTCTCTTTTTTCATCTCTAAGCCTTAATATTCTTGTACAAATCAATATATTTTTTTGAAGATTCTTCCCAATCATTCTTTTCATTCATTGCATTTTCTATAAGTTTATTAAAAGCATTTTTATTATTTTTATATAAATCTATAGCATTTTTACTAACAAAAAGTAATTCATGTGCATTAATATTTTCAAAAGAAAATCCTGTACCCTCTCCAGTATATTTATTGTATGCTTTAACCGTATCTTTTAATCCACCAGCTTCTCTTACTATTGGTAAAGATCCATATCTCATTGCAATCAATTGGCTTATTCCACAAGGTTCAGAAATTGAAGGCATCATAAATAAATCACTTGCTGCATATAATTTATGGCTTTCTTTTCCATCATAATAAATTCTTGCAGATACTTTTTCAGGATATTTCCACTCAAAATATTTAAACATTTCTTCATAAGTATAGTCGCCTGTTCCAAGAATTACCAATTGTATATCCTCTTGCAATAGTTCATCTAAAATATATCTTACAAGGTCAAAACCTTTCATAGATGTTAATCTTGAACAAATTGCAATCATAGGAACATCTGGATTTACTGGCAAACCGTACTCTTTTTGTAAATTTATTTTATTTTCTATTTTTTTGTCAATAGATTTTAAATCATAATTTTTATAAATATTCTTATCAGTTTTTGGATTCCATAGATCATAATCTATTCCATTTACTATACCAGATAATTTGTTCTGATATTCCCTTATAACACCATCAAGACCTTCTCCATAAAATGGATACTTAATTTCTTCAGAATAATTTTCACTTACTGTATTAAAGGCAGTAGAATGAACAATTCCACCCTTCATAAAATTTATAGCATCGAAATATTTTAGATCATGCTCATTAAAATAATATCCGTCAAGACCAGTAAGAGTTAAATATCCAGAATCAAATACTCCTTGATATTTTAGATTATGAATTGTAAACAAAGTTCTTATATCATCAAAAAACTTATCCCCTCTTCTAAAATCATTTACATAAATATTTACAAGAGCAGTATGCCAATCATTAGCGTGAATTATATCCGGCTTAAAGTCAATTTCTTTACCAAGTAAAGTGGAAGCTTTTGAGAAAAATATAAATCTTTCAGCATCATCGTCGTAACCATATGCATTTGGTCTATCAAAATATTCTAAATTATCTATAAAATAAAATTCAACATTATCCCATTTTAAAGAATATATCCCAGCGTATTGATGTTTCCAATCGAGATCTACATAAAACTCTTTTATTTTTTTCATTTTATTTTTATAAATATCATCAATACTTGAATATAAAGGCATTACAACTCTTATATCAATACCTTTTTTTATAAGTTCTTTTGGTAAGGAACCAGCAACATCTGCAAGTCCACCTGTTTTTATAAAAGGATCAGCCTCACTTGTTAAAAATAATACTTTCATATTGCCCCCTTAGTTAATGTGTTCTCCCTTATCTGTTAAGTAAGGATGGGTTCTGTTTCCAAATAATTTAACATCTTCAAATACTTTTGTATCTTTATCAGTAATTACATGATTTAAAATTGCACCTTCTCCAATTTCAGAATTTTGGAATATAATTGAATTTTTAATAACTGCTCCTTTTTTTACAGTAACTCCTCTAAAAATAATTGAGTTTTCTATTTCACCTTCTATAATTGCTCCATTTGCAACTAAAGAATTTCTTACTTTTGAACCTTTTAAATATTCTGTAGATGGCTCATCTTTACTTTTTGTATAAACCATTCCTTGTTCATAGAAAATTTCATTAAAAAAGTCTCTATCTAGTAAATTAAAACTTGCTTGGAAGTATGTCAATGTATCCATAATTACACTTAAATTTTCTTTTGATCTATAAAGACCTATTGATTTTTTCTTTGGGTATTTAAATAATGCATCCAATACGTTAGTAGCGTTATTTTTTTCAATTGAATATCTAAGTAGATCCATAAAAATATCTTTTTTAATCAATATTGAACCTGTAAATAAATTTATCTCTTCTTCAAGTCCAAGATTAATTCCTACACTAACGGGATTTTCATCTTTATCAGTATTTATAATCCTTCTATTTAGATAATAACCATATTCGTCATTCTTTTTTTGTGTAAAAATTAAGGCATCTAAATTTTCATCTTGCATTTTTTCATAAGCATCTGAAATATTTACTTTACTTATATACATTGGATTAGTTATATAAATATATTCACGTTTATCTCTCATAAAATGTTTCATTGTATTATAATAAGTTTCTATTTCATTAGCAAGTCTTGATCTTAAATAAACTGGTGGGTTAATCATCAAACCACCACTTCTTCTATTTAATTCCCAGTTTCTACCATCTCCAACATGATCAAGAGTTGATCTTAGAGGTTCTCCACCATAAAGAATTACACTTGATATATTATGATTTGTTATATTTGATAAAGTAAAATCAATTACTCTATATCTACAACCAAAAGGTAACATATAATCAGGTCTATATTTACAAAGTGTATCGTAATTTTTTTCATCAAATTCTGAACTATAAATTAAAGCAAGTATATTTTGCATCTTATTCCTCCTCAATTCCATCTTTGCTTACTAAGTAAACTGATGTAGAATTCTTATCACCAATATTCTCATTAATTTCTATATTTTCAGTAATTACAGAATTATATACTTTTACGCCTTCTTTTATAGTAACTCCTGATAATATTACACAATTATTTACGCAAGCATTTTTTTCTACTTTTACATTAGAAAATAAAACAGAATTATTTACCTCTCCATCTATAATACAACCTTCGTTTATAAGTGCATCATTTAGTACACCTGTTTTACCAACTCTATGAGGTGGTAAATTCAATGCAGTAGTATATATTTTCCAAGAATCATCTTGAATATTTAGAGGGTTTTCTGGATCTATTAAATCAAGGTTAGCTTGCCAATATGATTTTACAGTTCCTACATCCTTCCAATATCCATCAAACTTATAAACAAACAAATCTCTATCATTATTTAACAAATAAGGAATAATATCATGACCGAAATCATTTGTAGATTTGGAATTATTGTGATCCTCAATCAGCGCTTGTCTTAACACTTTCCAATTAAAAATATAAATTCCCATTGATGCAAGATTTGATTTTGGATTCTCTGGTTTTTCTTCAAACTCAACAATCCTACCTTCATCATCAGTATTCATAATCCCAAATCTTGAAGCTTCATCCCAATCCACTTCCATAACAGCAATAGTTGCATCAGCACCTTTTTTTGTATGTTCCTCAAGTAGTTTAGTATAATCCATTTTATAAATATGATCACCTGAAAGAATAAGAACATATTCCGGATCAATACTATCCAAATAATTAATATTTACAAAAATTGCTCCAGCAGTTCCTTCAAACCATCTTCCACCTTCTTCAGTGTAATATGGTGTTAAAATTCTTAACCCACCAAAATTTCTATCATAATCCCAAGCTGCACCAATTCCTAAATGTTTATTTAATAATTGAGGTTTATATTGAGTTAGAACTCCGATATCTCTAATTTCTGAATTTGTTGCATTAGATAAAGCGAAATCAATAATTTTATATTTACCACCAAAAGGTACGACTGGTTTTGCCATTTCTTTTGTTAAAGCTTTTAATCTTGATCCTTGCCCACCTGCTAGAAGCATAGCAGCAATTTTATTATTATTTCTCATAAACCCTCCTAATATTTCTAGATTAAATTAATCCAAATAACTTAATATAATAATACCCAAAACTAAGAAAAATAATTTTCACAATTTACTTTCCAATAAAAATATCATGCATAATTTTGAAATATATTTATAATTGAGTATAATAATGGCGTTAACTATTATGGGGATGTTTTGGTTTCGACGTGCTTGTTAAGATTTAAGATGCAAGTCGTTTATCAATTCGTAAAATTGAAAATTAAATATAAAAGCAAACAATAATAGCGAAAGTCAATTCGCATTAGCTGCCTAATTTAGGCAAGCAGCAAATAAAAATTAAGCCACAATAGTTTTTATTTGTTTCATAATTTTATGTGGCAACTAATATACAAAGCTTTGAGTATATTTAGTATATATGAAGCTAGTCTAGTAAATTATTTGTAAGTAGATAAGTACTAGATGAATTTAAAATACTTACTAAACTTGTAGACGCTTTTATTAAGACTCGTGCGGACACGGGTTCAAATCCCGTCATCTCCACCATACATATTATAAGCCTTGATTTTTCAAGGTTTTATTTTTTCTGATAACAAATTGATAATATAAATTTTAAAAGTTATTTCATAATATTATTTTTAATATAAAAAAGACACTCAAAATAGTTTTTTATTTCTATTCCAAGTGTCTTTATAAGTTAAATTTTTTATTTATTCTTGATATAAGATAATTTTATAAATTTATATTATTTTTTTATGATCTAAATGTAATGATTTACTTAGATTTAATAAATTTTAGTATTATATCTTTAATGATTCCAATATATCTAACTTTTTTAATATATATTTATAATTACTTTTAATTTTAAGAGATAAAAAAGATGATGTAAAATAGTTTTGTCTATTTCTAACATCATCTTTTTTTAAAGTATTTTTTATATCTTATTTAATTTCTTTTAATAATTCTTGCACATATTCATACACTCTTTGTACTGATTCTATCTCTACTTTTTCATCTGGAGAATGAGCTCCTGTGATGTTTGGACCTATTGAAATTATATCCATATTTGGATATTTTTCATATAATGCTCCACACTCTAATCCAGCATGAATTACAATTGTTTCAAATTCCTTGCCCTCTAATTTTTTATAAATTTCTTGAGCAAGAGGTCTTAATTTTGAATCTTCTCTATATTCCCATCCTGGATAAATAGAATCTATTTTATAGTTTATTCCTAGATTTTCAAGAATTGTTTTTATTTCTTTTGATAATTCATCTAAAACATCATTATCTGAAGATCTTAATGATATTTCACTTTTTACTGATCCATCTTCTTCTTTTACTAAAGCTAAGTTATCTGAAGATTCTACTGTGATTCCATCTTTCATCATTGAATTTTTACCAGATGGAATTTCTATTATCATTTTAATAATTTTTTCTGATAAATCTTTTGAATAGCTTTTTCCAGATGCTTCATTTATATCGATTTCTAATTCACCTTTCACATCTTTAAATTCTTCTATAGCTTTTTCTTTAGCACATTCTAATTCTTCTAGGTTTGATCCAAATATTTTTAAGCTTCCTGATGACGGAATTATGTTATCTAGACTTCCAGCGTTAAATTCTCCAATTGTAATTTCTGATTTAACATTCTCTAATATTTTAGCTAATACTTTAATTGAGTTTCCTCTATTATCATTGATATCCATACCAGAGTGACCACCAAGTAGACCAGAAACTTTAATTTCAAAACCGTCTTTTTCTTCTTGATCCTCTATCTTTTCATCTACAAAAAAAGTAATTCCACCAGCAGATCCTACTGTTAATATTCCTTCTTCTTCAGAATCTAAATTTATTAAATATTCACCTTCTAAAACATCGTTTGATAAATTTAATGCTCCAGCCATTGAAGTTTCTTCTTCAGTTGTAACTAAGAGTTCTAATTGAGGTCCTACATAATTTTCATCTTCCAATAATGCAAGTCCCATAGCTACTGCTATTCCGTTGTCTGCTCCAAGTGTAGTATCTTTTGCAGTTAGATAATTACCATCTATTACAGGAATTATTGGATCTTTTAAAAAGTCATGATTTGAATCATCAGTTTTTGATGCTACCATATCCATATGACCTTGAATTACAACTTTAGGTGCATCTTCATATCCTTTTGATGCATTTCTCTTTATAACTACATTTAGGCTTTCATCTTGATATGTTTCTAAGTTTAATTCCTTTCCAGTTTTTACTAAGAAATCAGAAACTTCTTTTTCATGAAAACTTGGTCTAGGAATTTCCATTAATTTTGAAAAGTAATAAAAAACTCTTTGTGGTTGTAAATTTTCCATTATTTGTCCTCCTTTGCATTTAACTGAACAATATTTTTCAAAACTTCGTATGATTTTTCCATAATATCAACAGATAATAATTCGTATCTGCCATGGAAATTATATCCTCCTGTAAATAAATTAGGTGTAGGAAGACCTTTATAGGATAAACTAGCCCCATCAGTTCCTCCTCTTACAGGTTTTACTATTGGATCCATGCCTGCTTTTTTTATAGATTCTTTTGCAAGATCAACTATTTCTATGCAAGGTTCTATTTTTTCTTTCATATTATAGTATGAATCTTCAATTTTTAAATCAATAATTTTTCCATACTTATCGTTTAGGAAATTAACTGTTTTTTCTAAATATCCTTTCTTATAATTGAATGATTCTTTATAAAAATCTCTTATCAAATACACAATATCAACTTCAGCAGATGTACCATAAATTTCATCTAACATGAAAAATCCTTCATAACCTTCTGAATATTCTGGTCTTTGATTTACAGGTAGCATTGAGTTTAATTCTTGTCCAACTAGAAGAGCATTTATCAAAACATTTTTTGCAGAACCTGGATGAACAGATTTTCCTTCAATATGAATCTTAGCAGTTGCAGCATTAAAGTTTTCATATTCTAATTCTGCAACAGGTCCACCATCAATTGTATAGGCAAAATCAGCTCCAAATTTTTCTACATCAAATAAGTCTGCACCCCTACCAATTTCTTCATCAGGAGTAAATCCTATTTTTATATCACCAAATTTTAAATCTCTATTTTCTGTGAAAAATTTAGCTATTTCCATAATTATAGCTATACCAGCTTTATCATCTGCTCCAAGCAAAGTTGTTCCATCTGTTGTGACTAATTTATGTCCTACTAATTCTTTTAAAAATGGATATTCTTCTTCGCTTAATTTATATTTTTCATTTAAAACAATATCTCCACCTTTGTATGAATCAATAATTTGTGGATTAACATTTTTTCCTGTGATTTCTAAAGCTGTATCCATGTGAGAAATAAAACCAATTGTAGGAACATTTTTTACTGTTCCTTCTATTGATGCATAAACATATCCATTTTCATCCATATGAGCATTTTCAATTCCTATTTCTTTTAAATCCTCAACAATAACTTTTGCAAGTTTCATTTGTCCTGGTGTTGATGGACATGATTCATTTTTATCATCACTTTGAGTATCATATTTGACATATTTTAAAAAATAATCTAACATAAAATCTCCATTCTAAAGTACTGTTTGTAATCCTAACATTACTATAGCTAAAATCAATAATATTCCCATCAATGGTGCTATAAATTTAATCCATTTATTATATGATATATCTACCATCTCAAGAGTAGCTAATATTAATCCTGTAGGTGCAATTATTGCCATCCAACCTTGACCAAAATTGTAAGCTGAAACAACAACATCTCTTCCAAGAGAAACTGTATCTGCTAGTGGTGCAATAATTGGCATTGATAAAGTAGCAAGTCCTGATGATGAAGGTATAAAAATTCCCAAGAATGAGAATAAGATCATTTGAACAGATGAGAATAATACACCATTTATTCCGCTGATAATATTTGATGCACCATAAAGCATTGTATCTGAAATCATTCCATCATCTAATATAATATTTATTCCTCTAGCAACACCTATAATCAATGCAACAGAAACCAAATCAGCAGCACCATCTAAAAATGATCCTACAGCTTCTTGTTCTGGAAGTCCTGATAAAATTATTAGTAAAATTCCAACTACTAAAAATAAAGTAGACATCTCTTCGAACCACCATTCAAGGTTCATAACTCCATAAATCATAATTGGAAATGCTAACATGAACACAATAAGCATTGCTATTCTTCTAAAATTAAATGGTTCTACGTTTTCAGGATCATAATCTTTTAAATATTGATCTTTAATTCTAGGCATTTCTTCAGCTATAATTGAATTTGATGCATCTTTTTTCACCTTTTTTGAATATCTATATATATACCAAAGTGATATAGCTTGTGCTAAAACTAAACTTATAATTCTTATTCCCATTCCTTCTTTAAAAGAAATACCTGCAGCATTAGAAGCAACAACTACTGAGAAAGCATTAGTAGTTGAAAACATTGTCCCGATTGATGAACCCATATAAATCGCTGCAATTGTTACCATTGCATCAAAACCTGAAGCTAAGAAAATTGGCATTAATATAGGATAAAAGGCTATTGTCTCCTCAGCCATACCAAAAGTTGTACCACCTAAGGCAACAATACTAGATAATATTGCAACCATCAAAAATTCTTTTCCCTTTGTTACCTTTGATAAAGCTGCAATTCCTGCATCAAATGTACCAGTTTTATTCAAAATACCAATACATCCGCCAAGAATCAAAACAAATACAATAATTCCTATAGAATCTGCTACACCATCAATTGGTGCTCTAGCAACTTTAAAAAATCCTTGTGGTTGTTGGTCAAGTTTATTATAAGTACCTGGTATTGCAACAGGTTTTTTAATATCCTCATTTACAAATTTTTTAAGTGGAACTGTTATCTTCAACTTATCCAATACATCTTGAGTTGCTGGTAATTTTTCTTCTTCTCCATCAACTCCTGTTCTTAGGAATTCATTCTCTTCCTTGTTATATTCTAACCTATCATAAGATCCAGCTGGAACTATAAAAGTTAAAATAGACGCCAAAACTAATACAATAAATAACACTGTAAAAGCAGAAGGAAATTTAAATTCCTTTTTCTTCTTTTTATTTAATTCACTCATATCTATACCTCCAATCCAAGCATACATTTCTTTCTTTAATTTGTCAATTATTTATTAAATTAAAGTATATAAAATAAAAGATTGAGCTAAAATTGTTATTTAATGTTATTAATCAATAGTAATTGCTTTATTTTTTCTATTTTGCATATTTATATAATATATTTAGTTTTTATATTTTATAATTCCTTATTTTTTATGTTTATGAAAATATAGATAATCAAAACTACCAGCTTAGCTGGTAGTTTGCACAGCGCCTATAAGGCGCAAA
>URRX01000046.1 GCA_900550345.1 uncultured Anaerococcus sp.
ATCTTTAAAAATAATTATCAATCTTTATAAATTTAAGATAAATTTTACATTGACAAATTGTTGATATTATATTATTATTATGACTATAAAATGATAAGTTTATTCTATGCTAATTTTTTATATTTATTTATAAAATTTTATAGTTAATGTTTTCCTTTGTATAATTTATGGGAAATTATTTTATATTTATCAAATTAAAGTGAAAAATAAGTAAATGAGTAAATTTAAAAACATTTAAGGAAGGGATGAAAATGTTAAAATACATAATAAAGAGAATCATTAATTTGATTCCAGTAGCCATAATTATTTCTATCTTGGTTTTTGTACTTTCTAAATCTATGCCTGGCGATCCTGTTTTGGCAATGATGCCAAAGGATGGAAGAATGACCAAGGCTCAACAAGAACAAATGTATAAAAATCTTGAAAAACGTTATGGTTATGACAAATCGTTGCCAGAACAATATTTTATGTGGATGGGAAGAAGTTTGAAGGGGGATTTTGGTGAATCTACTCAAGTTAAAAGACCTGTTAAGGAATATCTTTCTGAACCACTTAAAAATACTATTTTACTTAATATTGGTTCAACCCTAGTTTCTTTTATACTTTCGGTTTTAATAGGAATAAGGTCAGCTGTACATAAGGGTGGGCCTTTTGATAAATTCTTCCAGGTATTTACCTTGGTTGGTATTTCCTTGCCTACATTTTTTATAGGTTTATTTTTGATATTTTTATTTGCCTTTAAGTTAGGATGGTTTCCAGCAAATGGTATGCCTAGAAACAATAATTTTGGTGAATGGTTAAAATATTTAATCCTACCAACTTTAACTTTAACTTTTGGATCTATGGCTTCTATTTCAAGGTATGTTAGAAATTCAATGCTAGATTCACTTAATGAAGATTATATTAGAACTGCAAGGGCAAAGGGATTAAAAGAAAAAACTGTAATTTATTCTCATGCTTTTAGAAATGCCCTTATCCCAGTTGTAACTGCTATGACTTGGGCAATTCTTTCTATGTTTTCAGGTTCGGCTATAACTGAAACTATTTTTGCATATAGGGGAATTGGAAATATTCTTATAAAATCTGTTTTGGCTCAAGATTATAATGTTATTCTTGCTTTAACTATGTTTTATGCAATTTTGACACTTCTTGGAAACTTGATTATGGATATTGCTTATGCACTTGTTGATCCTAGAGTAAAATTGGAGGCTTAGTATGAAAGATGAATTAAAAAAATCATTTAAATCTTTTGGGAAATTAGTTCTTTCTTTATTTACTTTTGGCACAAATGCAAATGAAAGTGAAGAAGTTTTGGGAGATGTTAATCCTAAAAATGAAAATGAAGCTTTAAAAGAAGATGCTATTACATCTCCTGGAAAAATGGCTGTAAAAAATTATTTTAGAAATCCACTTGGAGTTATAGGTCTTATATTACTTCTTGGAATTATCCTTGTCGTTTTTATTGGATCAGCTATAATTCCTTTTAATCCTTATCAAGCTGAAGGTAATCTTATAAATGTATCTCCAGGTTCTGGATATATGGATTTTCCTTCTGAAATGCAAAAAGAAGGCGTTGAGAAAGTTTCTGTAGGAAATACTTTTGGCGTCGGTCTAACTAAGGAGAAAAATTATTATATCTGGGGAAAAAATAACGAAGATAATGTTATGAAAATTCCAGAAGATATAAAGGAAAAATTAGATGGTAAAAAAATAAAAGATGTTGCAGCTGGAGATAGACACATTCTTATTGCAACTGAAGATAATGAAGTTTATGGCTGGGGTAATGATTCCTTCCAACAAACAAAACTTCCACCAATGCAAGAAAGTCAAATAAAACAAGAAGGCATTAAAAAACTTGGTGGTGGAGTTCAATATTCTGTAGTTTTAACAGAAAAAAATAATATATTTGTTTGGGGTTCTACAATGAACTCAAGGCTTGATCTTATTCCAAAAGAAGTTCAAGGAAAAGTTGTAGATTTTGATACAAGTGGTTCAAATATTTTGGCTGTATTAAAAGATGGATCTACAAAATTACTTGGTGTAAGAGGAGCTGAAATTGATGTTGGAGCTCCTGATGAAATTAAAAATGATAAGCTTAAAATTACAAAAGTTGCCCTAACTTCAAATTCTGCAGCAGCCCTTGATAAAGATGGAAAACTTTATGTATGGGGTCCTTCTAGAGATAATTTATCTGGAAAAAATGTTCCTGAATTTAAAGGAAAAGTTAAAGATATAGTTGGAGGCACAAACCATTTTACAGCCCTTGATGAAAATGGAAAACTTTATTCTTGGGGAAATAATAATTATGGTGAAGCTTCTTCTCCTAGTGGAAAATATGAAAAAATATTTTCAGGATATTTTAACAACTATGCTGTAAATAAAGATAATAAAATAGATACTTGGGGACTAAAAGGATTTAAATTTGGTTCTGATGATCAAGGTCGTGATATATTTACAAGATTAATTCACGGTGGAAAGATGACTATAATAATTTCTTTCGTATCAGTTATTATCCAAGTTGTTCTTGGTGTAATTATAGGTATGGTTTCAGGTTATGCTGGAGGAAAAGTCGACAATGTTCTTATGAGAATTACAGAAATTGTTCAGTCTTTCCCATTCTATCCATTAATTATTACACTTTCTGCCCTACTTCCTGTAAATACAAGTCAAAATACAAGACTAATGATGATCATGGTCTTACTTGGAGTTATTGGATGGACAGGAATAGCAAGGCTTGTTCGTGGACAAATTTTAGCTGAAAGAGAAAGAGATTATGTAATAGCGGCAAAGGCTTTGGGTGTTACAAATTCATCAATTCTTGTTAGACACATACTTCCAAATATTCTTTCAATAATTATTGTAAATGCTACACTTGGTTTTGCTGGAAACCTCCTTACAGAAGCAGGACTTTCTTTCTTAGGTTTTGGTGTCCAAGAACCAATGCCATCTTGGGGAAATATGATGACAAGTGCCCAATCATCTGATGTAATTAATATTTATTGGTGGAGATGGGTAATACCAGCACTTGCAGTATTTTTGGCAGCATTTTCAGTAAACTTAATTGGAGATGCCCTAAGAGATGCAATAGATCCAAGATCAAATGAGAGATAGGTGTAAAAATGAAAAATTTACTTGAAATAAACAAACTCCATACCTACTTTAAAACAAGACGTGGTCTTATAAAAGCTGTAAATGGAGTATCATGCACAATTGAAGAAGGAAAAACTTTGGGCCTTGTTGGAGAAAGTGGATCAGGAAAAAGTCAAACTGCTATGAGTATTTTGCAACTTTTTGAGCCAAACCAAAAAATCTATAGTGGAGAAATTATTTTTGATGGCAAAAAGATTTCTGATTACAATAGGTCACAAATGGAAAAGGTAAGGGGAAATGATATTTCCATGATCTTTCAAGAACCAATGAGTTCCTTAAATCCAGTTTTCACAGTAGAAAAACAAATTTCAGAAGTTTTAATTCTTCACAAACATATGAATAAAAAAGAGGCTTCAAAAAGAGTTGAGGAATTACTTGCCCAAGTTAAAATTCCTAATCCACATGTTGTTGCCAAACAATATCCATTTGAACTTTCAGGTGGAATGAATCAAAGGGTTATGATTGCCATGGCCCTTGCCTGTGAACCAAAATTATTAATAGCAGATGAGCCAACTACAGCTCTTGATGTAACAATTCAAGCTCAAATTCTAAAATTAATGAATGAATTAAAGGAAAAGAAAAATACATCAATTTTATTTATAACTCACGATTTGGGAGTAATAAATCAAATGGCTGATGAAGTTGCTGTAATGTATTGCGGACAAATTGTAGAACAATCTCCAGTCGATTATATTTTTAAACATGACATAACAGATTACAACCACCCATATACAGTTGCTTTATTAAATTCTATTCCTGCAATTACAAGTGATAGAGATGAAAGACTTGATATAATCCCAGGTTCTGTTCCACATCCACTTAATCTTCCAGATGGATGTAAATTTGCAGATAGGTGTAAATATGCAACTGACAAATGTAGGTCTGAAATGCCAGAGCTTGTAGCAATAAATGAAAATCAAAAAATAAGATGCCACTACCCAAATAGAAAGGAGAGAGAAGATGGAGAAGAATAATAAAAAAGTCTTATTTAAAATAAGAAATCTTAAAAAATATTTTCCAATCAAGAAAAAATCTATCTTTTCTAGGGGAGCAAATGAATACGTTCATGCAAACGAAAATATTTCCATAGATATATTTGAAGGTGAAACATTTGGTTTGGTTGGAGAAAGTGGTTGTGGAAAATCTACCTTTGGTAGGACAATTCTTCAAATTTATGAACAAACAGAAGGAACAACCCTTTATTATGGAACAACTCTAGATAGACTTGCCCCATCTTATATGGGAAAAGATATACTTGATATACCAAAGAAGTTCCCTAGCTATGACAAAGAAGTTGAAACTCTTCATATAATTTATGATGGACTAGAAAGAACAGATGATGAGGAGAAAATAGCTGAACTAAACGAAGCTGCTATGCATCAAAGAAGACTTCTACAAGAAGAATATGAAAATATGATGAGAATTGCAGGAGGTCTTCTTGCTAGTGACAATTTAGAAGAAATTACAAGTATTCTAGATGACTATTATAAAAAAATTAAAGAAAGATCAAAAATTTTACTTCAAATCAAAAAAATTAAAGAAAAAGATGAAGTAAGGATTAGAGATAAAAAAGAATTAAAAAATGCTATCCTAAACGATCCAAAATATAAGGAGCTTTTAAATAAAAAAGAAGTTCTTGATAAGGAAGTTTTAGAAAAAGAAAAAGTTATATCTTCTAAAAAAGAAGAGTTAAAATCAAAAGAACTTTTTGAAAAATTCGAAAGTTTTGTTGATGATGGAATAGATTTATCAAGACTAACAAATGAAGAAATGAGAGAGCTTAGAAAAGATCTTCAAATAATTTTCCAAGATCCTTATGGTTCTTTAGATACAAAAATGACAGTTGGAAATATAATTGGAGAAGGTGTCTTGGGTCATGGACTTTTTAAATCTAGAAAAGAAGCGGGCTATAACGAATACATTCAAGATGTAATGAATCAATGTGGGCTTGCTCCATATTTCATTCACAGATATCCTCACCAATTTTCGGGAGGACAAAGACAAAGAATAGGAATAGCTAGAGCTCTTGCTTTAAATCCAACCTTTATAGTTTGTGATGAAGCTGTATCAGCACTTGACGTTTCAATTCAATCTCAAATTATAAATTTATTGCAAGATTTAAAAACAGACTTAAACCTTACCTATCTTTTCATAACTCACGATCTTTCAGTAGTAAAATATATATCTGATAGAATCGGGGTAATGTATTTGGGAGTTATGGTTGAACTATCTGATTCAGATAGAATTTTTAAAAATCCACAACATCCTTATACAAAAGCACTTTTACAAGCAATTCCAAGAACAGATGTTGATAAAGGACAAGAATTGCAAACTATAGATGGAGATATACCATCAGCCGTTAAACCACCAAAAGGATGTAGATTCCATACAAGATGTAAATATTGCATGGATATATGCAAACAATTTGAACCAGAATTAAAAGAAGTAGAAGAAGGTCATTTTGTAGCTTGTCACTTGATGGATGTATCAGAAAAAACAAAACAAGAAGCCTTCGAAAAAAACGAAGAAAAAAGGCTTAAAGAAGAACATGAATTAGCTAAGGAAGCTAATCTATGAAAAGACCAGTAGATCCTTTCAAAGGAAAAACTAAAGAAGAAATCTATGAAAAAGAAGAACTTTTAGAAAAAGATAATCTGGAAAAACACGACAGATTTGCCATGTTTTTGGCAGCTATGAAAGTCTTTATGCCACCAGTTTTACTAATACTTCTACTTTTTACATCCTTAATATTTTTCTTTTAAGTTTATAAAACAAAATTAAGGGTAATAAACTAAAAGAGGAAATAGACGAATGAAACTAGGAAAGGAAGTATTATGAGTAAATTTGAATTATATTTTAAACCAGATTGTCCATATAGTTTAAAAGTTTTAAATTATATGAAAGATAATAAAATATTAGATTTTACATCTTATAATATAGAAGATGGAAGATGTGGAGAAGAAAATAAAAAAGCCCTTGAAGAAATAGGTGGCAAAGTCCAAGTTCCATTTATGGTTTTTGGTGATGAAAAAATGTATGAATCTGATGATATAATAGAATATCTAAAAGAAAATTATTAAAATTATGCCAGCGGCTTATACTGCTGGCTTTTTTATTGGAGAAAAAAATGAAAAAATTAATATATAGAGATGACAAAATTTTTGAAAATGAAAGAATGACTTATAAATTGGATGGCAAGTACAATGTATTGTGTCCTAGTGGTAAATTAGTTGCAAGATTTAAAATAAAAAATTTATTTAGCCTAAGAGGAAAAAAACAAGCTGTAATAGGAAACTTAAAAATAGAAAAAATGAAAGATGAACCTATAAGTGAGGCTAAAATTATAAATAGACAAATGAAGTTAATAAATCATGAAAATGAAATTTCCCTAATAAAAGACGATGAATTTCTAGGAAGTTACGATTTTGAAAATAACACAATAGAAGTATCAGAAGACGAAGGACTTGTAGTAAGCGTGTTTTTTGCCCTTAAAAAATTGGAGGAAAATAGATAAATTAAAAAAATAGAGATAAAAACTTTAGCAATAAAATAAGTCTCACCCTCACCCATCTCGACTAAATGAGCGAAGCGAGTGCATGGAGATATCTCATGGATTAAGTAAATATTGAGAAAATATTAAAACCAAGAGATCTCTCGACTACGCTCGAGATGGGTTTAGCTACGTTTTAATATTAGAAATTAATTATTAAATCAAATAAAAGAAAGAATAAATTCTAATATATCTAAATTTTCTAGTGTAAATAAAAAAATAGAAATAAAAACTTTAGCAATAAAACAAGTCATACCCTCACCCATCTCGACCAGATGATTGTGCCTTGATTTGGCACAATCATCCCTAAAACTAAGTGCAGATTTATAACCGTTGATTTAGGGTATAAATCCTGAAAACTAGTGCGAGAACACGGAAGAATTTACCTAGTAAATGAGTTTTTATAAGCACGAGAAAGTTTGCCTAAAAAACGGGTTTTAGTATGAGCAAAGCGAATGAGTGGAGAGAACTCGTGGATTACATGAAAATAGATAAAATATCAAAAAAAAGAAATCTATACATTTTAAAAAAATAAAAAAATCGATTAGGAAAATTTTAAGTTTTGATGTGTACCCCTAAAACTGGACACAATATTTAATTAATTAGTTGTAGTGGATGCTAACCTATACTTTGTAGGTGGCATCCATTTTGTTTTCTTCTGAATTCTTTCGTTATTGTAATAATAGATGTATTTTTCTATTGCTTTCGAAAATTCTTCAAAACAGTTATAGCTTTTCTCGTAACCATAATAAACTTCGTTCTTTAATCTTGCAAAAAATGTTTCTATAATTAAGTTATCATAACAATTACCTTTTCTTGACATTGATTGGATAATACCATGTTTGTTGAGCTGGCTTATATAATATTTATGTTGGTATTGCCAACCTTGATCTGAATGTAATATTAAGTTGTTTAGTTTTGGAAATTTGTTAAATGCTTTTGTTAACATATTATATATTTGTTTTAAATTAGGACTTAAGGATAAGTCATATGAGATAATCTCATTGGTATACATATCAAGTATTGGTGAAATGTAGCATTTACCCCATGGAAAGTTAAATTGAGATACATCTGTGCTCCATTTTTGTAGTGGCTTATCAGCTTTAAAATTTCTGTCTATTATATTATCAGCAATCTTTCCTACTTTTCCTTTGTATGAATGATATTTTTCTTTAGGTCTTTTACCAAATAGTTTTAATTCATGCATTATTCTTTGAACTTTTTTATGATTTATTGTATATCCTTGATTCAATAGTTCTCTATATACTCTTCTTACACCATACCTTCCTTTATGATTGTTGAATATCTCAGATATTTTATTTTCTATATTCTTATTTCTAATCTTTACCTCATCAACTTTATTAATTTCAAAGTAGTATGTTGATTTTGGCAAATTGATAGCTATTAAAAGATATTTCAGTCTGTATCCTTTTTCTTTTAGTTTTTTGACAATCGCTGCTTTTTCGCCTTGAGTTGCGCAGCGTAACGTTCTTCTCTCAAGGCGATCTCTTTTTTTATTATTTCGTTTTCAGCCTTTATATATTCATTTTCCGCTCTAAGTCTTATGAGTTCTTCTCTTTCAGATTCATTAAGTTTTTTTGCTTTATGGATATTTATTTTTTTCATGCTTGTATTCTTAGCTTTACGACCTTTCTTTTTGTTTACAAGACCATTATATCCATAAATTTTGTAATTGTTAACCCATGAATAAAGTTGTCCAGGATTAATTCCTGTTTCAATTGCTACAGACCTTATTGTGTTTCCAGCTAGTACTTTGCTTACTATTTCTAATTTCTCATCAGTTGTCCACTTGATATTATTTCCATGTTTTAAAATTTCTGGACCATGAAGTTCTTCTAACTTAAACCATTTTCTGATTGTATCATGAAATATTTTTTCTTTAACTCCTTCTGGTGTATCTGCCCATTTTCCTTCTCTGTACAACTGTACACATTCTTTTTTAAATTCATAACTATATTTCATAAAAAATACCCTCCTTACTGGGATGTCCAGTAAAGAGGGTACATATCATTTTTCTAGTCGATTTTTTTATTTTTTTATAAATATATATTTCCAAATTTATCAGCAGGTTTTGTAAGACCTATTATGAATTCAATAAAAGCTATAATTCCTGGTATAAATGTCCAGCAGAAAATTAAATAAACTATTCCAGCACCAGTTTTACCTGCATAAAACTTGTGAGCTCCAATTCCACCTAGGAAAAATGCCAACAATACATAAGCTAATTTGTTTACAGGTCTTCCTTGATTATAATAATTATTAGTTACATTACCATTTCCATCCATAGTTATAGCTCCAATCATATTATCTTGTGTTTTATCTTCTTTTAATTTACTAACTAAGTATCCGTTTTCGTCCTTAAAGGTTCTTACCTTATCTCCTATTTCAGGAATAAAATCTACATCTGAAAGATTTACTCTTACAACGGAACCATCATTAAGGCCTACAACAACACTATCAGCTTCGATTTTGATTATTTCGCCCATAATTCCCCCTTATTTTCTATAATTATATCATTATTTACAAGAAAAAATAAGAATAAATGAAAAAAATCCCCCAAGTTGCCCTATAGTTGCTAGCTTTTTTTGAAAAAATCTTTAAAATAATAGAAAAGGAGGAAATATGATTGGAGAAAAAATTAAAAATAAAAGAAAAGAATTAAATTTAACCCAAGAATATTTGGCAAAAGAATTAAATATTTCAAGACAAGCCGTATCGAAATGGGAAAAAGGAACAAGCGAGCCTTCCATGGAAAATCTTGTGAAATTATCTGGAATTTTTGGAGTAGATATAAAATATTTTAAAAATAATGATGATAAAGAAAATGAATCTCTTATTTCAAAAATTTTTTGGAATTTTTTATATGCAGCTATAGGACTTGTTTTTTATTTAATATATTATTTTGGAATAATGGAGGGGGTCTTAAATAAAGATCCAAAACAAATGCCCTTTTTAATACTTACAATTTTTCTAGCATTTTCAGTAATAGCCTTTCCTCAAGCTATTAAAAATATGGGAGATAGATTAGAAAAAATAGATTATTTTACATTTTCAAAATTAGTCTTGCCAGTAATTTTTATAATTTCACCCCTTATTGTTT
>URRX01000047.1 GCA_900550345.1 uncultured Anaerococcus sp.
AATTATAAAAGATAATATTCTAATAACTACAAAAGCTTTGGAAGAATTTTTTGAATCTACATCTTGTTTTAATATAAATTTAAAATAATTTTTTAGAATATTCATTTTCCCTCCTTATAATTAGGGTAACATTTAAATTCTAATTATTTCAAATAAACTTTTTTACAAAAATTAAATATCGATTAAAAATGAAATTCAAAATATTATCATTTAATAATTGAAAAGATCACTACATATTTTTAGACTTATTAAATGATGACTCCACGGCTTTTATTAAACTAGCCCTAAAATTATTTTCTTCTAAGGCCTTTACTCCTTCAATAGTTGTTCCTTTTGGACTTGTAACCTTATCTTTTAAAAGACCTGGATGATCTCCTGACTCTTCCATTAATTTTGCAGATCCTATTATAGTTTGGGCAATTAATTTATAAGAAATATCTCTTTTAAGTCCACACAAAACAGCTCCATCAGACAAACTTTCTATAAATAAATCTACAAAAGCTGGTAGACAACCATTTATAACACTTGCTGCATCAAATTGATTTTCGTCAATTTTTATAGCCTTACCAAATGAAGAAAAAATTTCTAAAACATTTGAAAATTCTTCTTCATTTACCTTTGAATTTGGGCAAAGAATTGACATTCCACATCCAACAGATGCAGGAGTATTTGGCATGGTCATGACAATTTTTTTGTCAGATCCCAATAATTTTTCAAGTTTTTCAAGACTAAAACCTGCTGCAATTGAAATAAAGACTTTATTTTCCAACAAATCTTTTATCTCGTCAATCACTTCTTTATAATAATTTGGTTTTACAGCCAAAATTATATAGTGAGAATTTTCTACGACTTTTCTATTTTCCATAATAGAGACTTCCTTGTCCTTAAAAAATTCCAAATTAGATCCTCTGTTAGACAAAAAAAGCTCATTTTTACCCAAAAGACCTTTTGCAATAGCAGAACCCATATTGCCAATGCCGATAACACCAATTTTCATATTTCCTCCTTATAGAAAAATATATTTATTTTATCTTAAATTTAATCGTTTTATTAAATTAATTCTTCGTTATGTTAGGGCGGAGGAAATGGGGGAGTTTCGATTCTCCCCCTTTTTCCTCCCCCTAACAACCCCCACTTTTTTGCCCCCCTGCAACCGACCATTGCATGGAGCTTTTCTTGTAAGAAGCTTCGCTTCTTTCAAGTTTTTAAAGTTTAATTGCTATTTAAAAATAATTATAAATTTAAGTGAATTATTAGAGAAAAAATTGTTTGAACGTAAGTGAGTTATTTTTTCTCTTTTAATGAACTTTGAATTTATTTATTTTGAGCTTTTATTTTTATTATATTTGAATAATCAATTTAAAAACTGAAAGAAACTTTAGTTTCTTTCTAATTTTTGCTCCCTGCAAGGGCCGGTTAAGGGGGTTCGTTAAAAGAGGTTTAAGGGGAAAAATTGTGGGGACAATCGGAAGTCCCCTAATTTGTCCCCTTAATAACGAAGGATTAAATAAAAATAGTAATTTATTAAAAGAAAAAGCTCAAATTTCTAAAATAATATTAAAAAAGATTATTCCCTAATTTGCCCCTCTCCCAAAATCACATATTTATAAGTTGTTAACTCATTTAATCCTACTGGTCCTCTTGCGTGGAGTCTTTGGGTTGAGATTCCTATTTCAGCTCCAAAGCCAAATTCTGAACCATCTGTAAATCTTGTTGATGCGTTTACATAAACACAGGCTGAGTCAACTTCTTGGACAAATTTGTTTGCCTCTTCTATTTTTTCTGTGATTATTGCATCGGAATGGCCCGTAGAATATTTGTAGATGTGATCAATTGCTTCGTCTATATTTTCTACTTCTTTTATTGAAAATTCATAGTCCAAATATTCTTTACCATAATCTTCATCACTTGCAGGACTTGCTCCCTTTATTTTTCCTATTGAATTTTTGCAAGCGTGAACTTTTAATTTGTATTTCTCTACTATTTTATTTAAGCCATCATAAAAACTTTGGTCGATATCTTTGTGAACAACTAAACTTTCAAGGGCATTACATACGCCTATTCTTTGAGTTTTGCCATTTTCAAATATCTTTAAGGCTTTTTCAATATCTGCGTATTTGTCGACATACAAATGGCAATTTCCAACTCCGGTTTCTAAAGTTGGAACACTTGCATTTTTTACAACTGCATTTATCAAAGAAGCTGATCCTCTTGGAATTAATAAATCTACATAGCCATTTAATTTCATAAGACCAGTTGATGAATCTCTGCTTGTATCATCAATTATTTGAACGATATTTTCATTAAAACCAGAATTTTTAATGGCGTCTCTTATGGCATTTGCAATTGCAAGGGATGAATTAATTGCTTCTTTTCCACTTCTTAAAATTATGGTATTTGATGATTTTATGGCAAGAATTGATGCATCCAAGGTTACATTTGGTCTTGCCTCATAAATCATTGCCAAAGATCCAATTGCAACTGATTTTTTTCCAATCAAAAGTCCATTTTCTAAAGTTCTAACATCTGTCATTTTTCCTATAGGATCTGGAAGTTTTATCATTTGATCAATTGATAAAATCATTGAATCAATTCTTTGATCATCAAGTTTAAGCCTATCAAGAAGTCCTTCTGCCATATTATTTGAAAGACCTTTATCATAATCTTTTTTGTTGGCATCGAGTATATTTTGTCTATTTTCTTCTAGAGAAATTTTTATATTTTCTAAAATTTTATTTTTATCTTTTGTTGAAAGCTTTACAAAATCTTTTTTGGCTTTTTTGGAAAGCTCTCCCATTTTAATTAGTTTTTCTTTTAAAGATTGTTCCAATTTCTTCACCTTTCACAATTTTTCTTATATTTTTCAAATCACTTGAATTTGCAATTACAGTATCAATTCCTCTTTCCATGCAAAGATTAGCAGCATTTATTTTTGTTGCCATTCCGCCTGTTCCAATGGTTGAATATGAATCTTTTCCCATTGATCTTAATTTTTCATCAATTACGTTTACTTCTTTGACTAATTTTGCATTTTTGTTTATTCTTGGATCATCAGTATAAAGTCCATCAATATCTGATAAAAGCATCAATAAATCAGCATCTACTAATCTAGCAACCACTGATGAAAGTGTATCATTATCTCCAAAATCTATTTCATAAGTTGAAATTGTATCATTTTCATTTACAATCGGAATTACTCCCATTTCTAACAAATCATTTATAGTATTTTTAGCATTTACATTCATGACCTTGTTGGTTTCTACCATTCTTGTAAGAAGAATTTGTCCTATAGAATAACCATATTCTGCAAATGCTTTTAGAAAAGTATTCATCAAAGTTACTTGACCAACTGCAGCTGTAGCTTGTTTTTTACTTATATCATTTCTCGGTCTTTTTACATTTAATCTATTTGATCCAGTTGCTATAGCTCCTGATGAAACCAAGATTACCTTGATTCCTTTATTTTCCAAATTTACAATTTCTTTGGCCAAATCTTCTATTCTTTCAATATTAACTCCACCATTCTCGTGGCTTACAGAAGATGAGCCAACTTTTATTACAATTTTTTTTAATTCATTACTAAATTCTCTCATATTTTTCACCATATTATATTTTATAAGAAAACACAAAAATAAGCAATTTAAAACACCCTTTTTGTAGGGTGTTTAGTATTAAAAATTATTATTATTTGATTTTAAATTACTATTAAAATTTTTCAAATTATTAATCTTCAAGGCACATTTCATATATTTTTCTTACATCAGCTGGACTAAGTTCAATAAATCCATTGATTTTTCCTTTTTCACCACAAGCTTTTTTGCTCATTTGGTCAAAATATTTATCATCAATATTTATTTTTTTAAGATTTGAATCAAGACCTAATGTTTCAAAGAAAAATTCTTTTACTTTTTCTATTGCCTTTTTGGCAACTTCCATTTGGTCAAGATTTTTATCTATATCAAATACATTAACTCCTAAATCATAAAATTTATGGGCTGTTGTTTCATTTAATACATATTCCATCCATCTTGGTGTTAAAATTGCAAGTCCTAGCCCATGAGTTATATCATAAAAGGCTGAAAGTTCGTGTTCTATTGGATGAACTGTCCATTGAGATTTACTTGATGATGAAACAAATCCATTAATTGCCCAAGAAGATGCCCACATCAAGTTTGCTCTTGCCTCATAATTATTTGGATCTTTTACAGCAATTGGTCCATATTTTATTACAGTTTTCATCAATGATTCCATCATTCTATCTAGCATATACATTGATTCATCTTGGTTAAAATAATTTTCAAAAATATGAGATAAAATATCACTTGATCCACAAGCAGTTTGGTACTTACTTACTGAATAAGTTATCTCTGGATTTAAAAATGAAACTTTAGGTCTGGTATCAGGATGACCTGATGAAAGTTTTTCTTTTGTTTCAGGATTTGTAATTACTCCTCCATTATCCATTTCAGATCCTGTTGCAGCCATTGTTAAAACTGATAAAAGTGGAATAGCTGGACTCATTGGCTTTCCTTTAGAAATAAATTCCCAAGGATCAAAATCTGCACATGCCCCTGCTGCCATAAATTTTGAAGCATCAATTGTAGATCCACCACCAACTGCAAGAATTGCTCCTATATTATTTTCTTTTATAATTTCAACACCTTTTCTTACAGAATCAATTCTAGGATTTGGTTCTATTCCTGATAGTTCAAAAATTTCTACTCCAGAATTTTTAAGCTCTTTTACTACCTTGTCATATACACCATTTTTTTTAATAGATCCTCCACCATAGGTCAAAAGAACCTTATTTGAATATTTTTTAACTTCTTCTCCCACAAAATCTAGGGCGTCTTTTCCAAAATGTATTTTTGTAGGAATACTATAAGTAAAATCTAACATAAATCCTCCTTAATTTTTCATCTATTTTATTTTTACCCAAAAAACTTAATTAAAATTTTTTTAGAAAAAAGGCACATCTAACCAAGATAACTTGATTAAATATGCCTAAATTTTATTCTAGTGCTTTTTTAATTTTTTCCTTATCAGCCAATTCTACAATTTCTTTTACTTTTTCTTCAGTATCAAATTCTGTAGCAATTTTTGATAAGATTTCTAAATGTTCGTCGCCTTTTCCAGCAATTCCTATAACTAGATATACTTTTTCGTCATTCCAAGTAATTCCGTTTTTATTTACTATAACTACTAGTCCAGTATTTAAAATTTCTGACTTATAGTCATAAGCTCCATGTGGAATTGCAAGACCATTTCCCATATTTGTGTGGAATTCTGATTCTTTTTCCTTCATTCCATCCAAATATTTTTCTGTTGTATAGCCACCTGCTACAAATTTTTGGTTTATTTTTATTAGGGCGTCTTCTTTTGTTGTAACTGAATTATCAATTATAATGTTATCATTTGGTAAAACTTCTAAACTTGTTTTTAAATCTGATCTTTTTTCATTTAATAAATCTACCAAATCATCAAATTCTTTTGGATTTATATAAGATGAAATTACAATTCTTGTTTTATTTGGTGCTTTTTTCTTAGCGGCTTCTGCTAATTCTTTGTGAACAACTATAAGGTCAGCATCATCTGGAATTGATTGGATTGATGTGTGGATTACATCAAGGTCAAATCCCTCATTTTTTAATCTTTTCTTTAATGATGAAGCTGTCATTGCACTTGATCCCATTCCAGCATCACATGCTACTACGATTTTTTCTATTTCTTTCGAAGAAATTTCATTTCCAATATTTTCATTTAAATTTTCACTTGCCTCTTCTTCATCGCCTTTATAATTTTTGTAATATCTTTTTACAAAAATACTTGCAACCAAGAAAGTTACTATTGTAGCTGATAATACTACAATTAACATAGCTAAATATTTTCCCTTAGGTGTCATTGCTATTACTGAAAATATTGATGCAGGTGATGGAGTATAAACTGTTCCATAATGAAGAAGTTGCATTACAATAATATTTGTTGCTTGTCCTGCAATACAGGCGATTAATGTAAGTGGGTTTGATAAAACATATGGGAAATAAATTTCATGAATTCCTCCCAAAAATTGAATAATCATAGCTCCTGGAGCTGCTTCTTTCATGTTTCCTTTTCCAAATTTCCAATACGCAAGTAAAATTCCAAGACCAATTCCTGGGTTTCCTATTATCATAAATAATGGAGAATAACCTACTTTTGCAACTTGAGTTAAACCAAGAGGTGCCATTATACCGTGGTCAATTGCGTTATTTAAGAATAATACCCTACCAGGTTCTATCAACAATGAAACAAGTGGTAAGAATCCTTTGTTCATCAAAAATTCAATTCCACCAGCCATAGCATTTGTAACTGATACTACAACAGGTTCTATAAATAAGAAAGATAAAACACAAATAATTCCACCAAGAATTCCTAGTGAGAAGTTATCAACTATCATTTCAAATCCGTTTGGAACCTTATCTTTTACTAAATCATCAAATTTTTTGATTACTAATCCTGAAAATGGACCAATAATCATAGCCCCCAAAAACATTGGTATATCTGCTCCGACAACTATACCAAAAGTTCCTATAGCTCCTGCTACTGCTCCTCTTTTTCCATGTACAAGTCCACCACCACTATAACCAATCAAAATTGGTAAAAGATAATTTAAAAGTGGTGAAATAAGTTCTGCTATTTTTTTGTTAGGAGCCCAACCTGAATCAATAAAGATTGCAGTAATAAGACCAAAAGCTATAAAAGCTCCTATGTTTGGAATTACCATTCCACTTAGAAACGATCCAAATTTCTGAAATTTATCACGAGTATTGTTGATATTATTTTCCCTTGCCATAATTTTTACCTTTCAAATACTAAATAATTTTTGTTGTTTTTACTATTTTTTTTCTATAATCTTCGCTTACCTTATCACTTATTAAATAATCAAAATCTTCAATTTTAGAAAATGTAAATGATGATACCTTATCAAACTTGCTTGAATCTAAAAGCATAATTTTTGTTTTTGATGTTTCCATCAATCTTTTTTTAAAGGCTGCTTGATTTTCGTCAAAGGTTGAAAACCCTTTCTTTAAATCGAAAGATTCACAAGCCAAAAAAGCCTTGTCGCAATTTATATTATCCAAAAAACTTAATGCCTTAGGTCCATTCGTTGAATTTATATCTCTTCCAATAAGTCCACCTACAAATATCAACTTAAAAGTAGAATTTTCTGACAAAAAATTTGCTATTGAAAAATCATTTATAATTAGTGTAAGATTTTTAAAACTTGTAAGTTTCTTACATAAAGCAAAACTTGTTGTTCCAGAATCTAAAGCTATGGTGTCATTTTCTTCGACAAGTTCAATAGCTTTTTTTGCAATCAAAATTTTCTTATCAGTATTAATTATTTTCTTTTCACTTATAGTTTGATACTCACCAATTTTTTTATTTAAAATTGCTCCACCATGAGTTCTAGTTAATTTGTTGTTCTCTTCTAAAAAAGTCAAATCAGCTCTTATTGTTGGCAAGGAAACATCAAATTTCCCTGCCAAGTCAGCTACACTTACCTCTTTTTTTTCTCTAAGATAAGTTAAAATTTCTATTCTTCTTTGCTCAGTAAACATTACTTTATATCTTCTTTATTAAATTTTTTCCAAGGAATATTTACTTCTGCTCCATTTTCAATTATGTCGTAGATATGCATTAATAATGGATATTCTTCCTTATCAATTTTTCCATTTTTATCAAGAACTGTTATAGCTTGGCCCATTCTTTTTGAAATTACAACAGATTCTAGGGTAACTCCTTTTAGCTCTTCCATAGCCTCATCAAATGATAAACCACGTCCTAAAAGTGTTCCAATTTTTCTAGTTCTTCCACCAAAAACTGTTACATACAAATCACCAACACCAAGTTCAATTTGGTTATTAGATCCATTTACATATTCAAGAAGGTGTGTCATTTCTCTTGTTGCTTGAGTAAATAGTGCTGCTTGAGAATTATAATGAACTGCTCCAATTCCTTCTTTTTTCTCAGCAAGACCAACTGCCAAAGTTACAGCCAAGGCATAAGCATTTTTTAGAGCTACTGCAAGCTCAACTGCTCTTACATCAGTTGAAGTAGAAATGTGATAATAATCTGTTTCAAAAATTTCTTTAAAGAAATTTACAGTTTCAATATCTTCCCCACAATAACAAACAAGAGAATCATCTTTATCTGCAAGTTCGTATGATGTACAAGGTCCACCAACTGCACAAATTTTTCTATCTATGCCTTTTTCTTTTAATTTATTTTGCCAATATTCTGGATAAGTTAACAAATTTCCTTCTTCATCATTTATCATTCCTTTTGTTACTGAAATAATTGGAAGATTTGGATCAATTTTTGGAAAAATTTCATCCAAAATCCAATCAACACCAAATGATGAAACTCCACAAATTACTGCATCTGCTCCTTCTAGAGCCTCATCTAATTCGCTTAAATAATAAAATTTAGTATTTTTATTAAGCTGTCTTTTTAAAGTATTATGATATGCTGTTTCTTTTCCTTCTTTGATAATATCATCATCAAGTGGAGATCCTACAAGTCTAATTTCGTGACCATTTTCATTTGCTGGCATGCTCATTGCTGAAGCCATCATACCAGAACCAACAAAAACTAATTTTTTCATTTTTTCCCTTCTTCCTTCGTTTTCTTTTTATTTTTTTCTTTTTCTTTCGTTAATCTAATTATATCAGCTTTTACTTACTTGTCAAATGTTTTCATAAAATTATTTATTATTTTTAAAAATTACATTTTTTCTTATAAAATAAATAAAAAAAGACTATCTAATCTTAAATTTAATCAAGATTAAATAGTCTTATTAAGCTTTTTTTAATAAACTAAAATATTAGATAAGTTATATATTTTATTTTAAATTTAGCTTTTTATATCCAAATCTTCTTTTTTCATATAAGCTTGGTTTCCAAAATAATCCACCCTTACAAAATCATCTTTTTCATTTGATAATATTTTTACGCTAGATCCTTTTTTAATTTCATCCCACTTTCTTAAAGGATCAATTTTATCATACATAAAACAATCTCTTTTTACCAAATACAAACCATCAATTTGAAATTCTTTTTGCTTTTTATTTTTATTGCTTTGGATAATTTTATTATGTGTAATTTCTAAGGGATAATGATGATTTGTTTTTTCCTTGCATCCAGTAAGTAAAAATAATATCACTAGACTTAGGCATATTTTCTTAAATATTGTAAACCACCCCCACAATTGGGCAGGATAATTTTTTAAATTCTTCAAAACTTTCTTCAAATTTTTCTTTTTTACTTTTGTTTTCTTTTACAAAGGCAATTTTACCATCTTCAAATTTTGCCATCATATATGAAATTGATTGGTAATTTTCTTCGTTAATTAAAATTAAATCATAAGAATTTTTTATATTATCCATCATTTCTTTAAATTCTAAAGAATTTATAATTTTTGCCATAT
>URRX01000048.1 GCA_900550345.1 uncultured Anaerococcus sp.
AAAAACTTATATCCAAAGGCAAATTTTTGTAAGAATTTAATCCTTGATCTAGATTCTCTTTTAAAATTTTTGATGATAGAAGATAAATTTTTGAACCTATTTTTGCATCTTTAAAGTCTTTTAATTCTAATTCTTGATCCTTTTTCAAATCTTTAGTCAAAGTTAAAGGAAGTTTTCTATTTTTTTCAGTTGTAACTTGAAGAATTGATTCTTTTATCAAATTTGAATTTGCTTTAAAATATTTTTTATTACCTTTTTTATAAACTTCACCAATTTCTCTATGTTTATTTTCATTTTCAAGGGCAAGATATGATGATTTTTGTCCGAAAATAAATCCCTTTGTATAAGACCTATTTGAAATATCTCTTAATTGGTCTTTATCATAATAATCATCGTAGATTTTTTCCCTATAATTTTTTACAGTATTATAAACATAATCATCAGTTTTCATACGTCCTTCAATTTTTAAAGAATCTACTCCAACTTCTATTAGCTTATCGATATTATCAATTGTTGAAAGATCTTTCATTGAAAGATAATAATCTTCACCCAAAATTTTACCGTCATTGATAAGCTTATATTTTTTTCTACAAATTCCAGCACATCTTCCTCTATTAGCAGATCTTTTACCAAGATATGAAGATAATAAACATTCTCCAGAAAAAGATACACATAAAGAGCCATGAACGAAAACTTCTGTATCAATATCTAATTTACAAATTTTTTCTATCTCATCAATCTCAGTTTCTCTTGCAACAACTACCCTATCAAAACCAAGATTTTTGGCAGTAAGAGCCCCATCATAATCTTTTATTGCCATTTGCGTTGAAGCATGAAATTCTAATCTATGGTTTGCTTTCTTATTTATGTCTTTTAGCAAAGAATATAGGCCAATATCTTGAATTAAAATAGCATCAGCACCATATTCAAAAAGTTTTTCAATATAAAAAATCGCCTTATCAATTTCTTCATCTTTTATAAGAGTATTTATAGTTATAAAAACTTTTCTATCAAACAAGTGGATATAATCAATTACTTCTTCAATATTATCTAAGGAGAAATTTTTGGCATAAGCTCTTGCACCAAAATCATCCAAGGCAAGATAAAAACTGCAAGCCCCTGCAGAAATCCCTGCATCAAGCATAGATCTTTTTCCAACAGGAGCTAATATTTCAACATTTTTCATTACAAGTTTCCCTTCAAATCTTCATTTTCTTTTTGAAGATCAAGATTTTCTTCTTGTAACTTGGTCAAATTTTCTCTAAGTTTTTTTAGATTTTCATCTTTCGACTTATTAATTTTATTTTTATTATCAATTTCTGCATTTAGTCTATTAATAGTAGAATTTAAGCCATCAATTTTTTTCATAGATTCCATAAAATCTTTTTTAGACTTTTCAAAATCATCTTTTGTAATTTTATTTTCTTCTTCTAATTTCTCGTAAGCTTCTTTTATTTTAGGATAATTTTCAATAGGATCTTTAGCTTTTTCTCTTAACTTTTTGTGCTTGATTAAAATCCTATACATTTCATCAGCAATATTTACTGAAGCTAAAACAAGTTGGTTCTCACGAGTTAATTTATCATTATCAATTTCTCGAATTTTTTTATCAACATAAGCTGCAATTTGCTCAATCTCATTTTTTTCTTGATCACTTACCAAAGTGTAGTCCATGCCAGCAATATTAACAACAATTTTATTATCTGCCACTTTAACTCCTAACTACGCAAGTTTATATTTTCCTTACTTAAATCTTCTAAAAATTCTTTTTCAACTTTTTCAACTTCTTCATCTTTCAAGGTTGCATCTTTTTTACCATAAGCTACCTTATAAGAAATAGATTTTTTGCCTTCTTCTATTTGATCTCCTGTATAGATATCAAATATTTCTATATTTCTTACCAAACCATCAGCTTTTTCAATAATCTTATCTTCAATACTTTGACTTTCTACATTTCTATCACAAGTAAATGAATAATCACGAAGAATTGATGGGAATTTTGAAAGAGCTTTGTATTTAATTTGGTCTATTTTTTTATCCTTGATCATAGAAAGATCAATTTCTAAAGCTAGGGCAGGATTTTTAATTTTAAATTCTTCCATAACTTGATAAGAAATTTGTCCCATAATACCAATCTTCTCTCCATCAAGATAAATATTTGCACATCTTCCTGGGTGGAAAGTTTTGATATTTTCTTCAGTTTCAAATCTAAATCCTCTAAATCCAGTTTTATTCATTGCCTTTGCAAAGAAATCTTTCAAATCATAGAAAGAATAATCTCCATAAAGCCCCATAGTCAAGTATTGTTTTTCTTCTGGAAGATCAGAGCCATCTTTTATAAAGGCTGTACCAATTTCATAAAACCTTAAATCTTTTTGTTTTTTAGCAATATTTTTTGAAAAAGTATCTAACATATTAGAAAGAAGAGTTGTTCTCATTACAGAATAATCTTCTCCCAAAGGATTAATTATTTTTATATAGTCTCTTAATTTTGAATCTTCATCAACCAATAATTTGTCATAATCTCTTGGAGAAATAAATGAATATGTTGTAATTTCTGAGAATTTTTGTCCAAATAAATTATTTTTTAATTCATCTTTTAAAAGTCTCATAGGAGTTTTCTCTCCCCTTTGTAAAGATGAATAAAGAGCTTTAGATTCGATTTTTCCCATTCCATAAAGTCTTGCAACTTCTTCAATTAAATCTGCTTCTATTGAAATATCCATCCTAAAATCAGGAATTTTTGCTTCAATTGTGTCATCATCAATATCCTTAATTTCAAATTCTAAAGCTTTTAGATAAGAAATCGCCTCATTTTTAGAAAATTCTCTACCACATAATGAATTTAATCTAGAAATTCTAAGTTTAACTTTATTTTCTGGACTTTCTTTTATTCCTTCATCAAAATGATCTTCCAAAACTTGACCAATTCCAAGATCTGTAATAAGTTTCATAGCTCTTTTTGATGCAAAATCTGCATTTTCTACAGAAATTTCTTTTTCAAATCTTGATGAAGCCTCGCTTCTTAAATTTAAAAATTTAGAAGATTTTCTAATATTATCTGAATCAAAATTTGCAGCTTCTAAAAGGATAGTTTTTGTATTTTCTGTAATTTCGCTATCCATTGATCCCATAATTCCACCAAGACCAATAGCCTCTTTTCCGTCAGCTATTACCAAAACTTCTTCATTTAATTTTCTTTCTTCACCATCAAGAGTTTTGATAATTTCGCCTTCATTTGCATCTCTTACTATAATTTTTCTATCATGTAAAGTTTCAAGATCATAAGCGTGAAGAGGTTGACCTGTTTCAAGCATTACAAAGTTTGTAATATCTACAACATTATTTACAGGTCTCATTCCAGCAAGCATCAAGCAATTTTTAAGCCATTGAGGAGATTCACCAACTTTTACATTTTTAATAATTCTTCCAGTAAATCTTTTACAATTTTTAGATTTTATTTCTATACCATTAAAATAGTTATCTTTTTTATCAGAAACTGTTGGATATTCTAATGATGGATAAGTAATTTTTTTATCAAAGGATGCAGCAGATTCTCTTGCCATTCCAATAATTGAAAGACAATCAGGTCTATTTGGAGTAATTTCATACTCAATTACTGGAGTATTTGAAAATAAAACTTCTACTGCTGGTGTTCCTGGCTTAAATTTTCCAGATAAAACTATAACTCCGTCTTTTGATTTTTTTTCAATAACTGAATCATCATAGCCTATTTCTTTATATGATGTAAGCATACCTTGACTAACTATTCCAAAAAATTCGTGATCATCAATTTTTTGTCCGTTAATTTCTGATCCTGATCTAATTACTATTAGATAATCTCCTTCTTTTGTATTTTTTGCAGAAGTTACTATAGTAATTTCTTCTCCAACATCAATTGTTAGGACAAATAATTTATCTGCATTTGGGTGTTTTTCTTGCTTTAATACTTTTCCTACAACAAGTCCATCAAGTTTATCAGAAATAAAATTAACACTTTCAACGTGGGATCCTGTTTCTGATAGTCTATCTGTAATTGTTTTTAAATCTTCGTCTAATTTTATATAATCATTTTGCCAAATTAAAGGTACTAACATATTTCCTCCTAGAATTGTTCAATAAATCTTTTATCATTATCAAATAGTAATCTAATATCATCTAGTCCATATTTAACCATGGCAATTCTATCAACTCCAAGACCAAAAGCAAAACCAGTATATTTTTCACTATCTATTCCACAATTTTCGAGTACATTTGCATGGACCATTCCTCCACCCAAAAGTTCCATTGACCAACCAGTATTTGAACAAGCAGGACAGCCCTTACCTCCACAAACTGGACAAGTTACATCAACTTCCAAAGATGGTTCAGTAAATGGGAAATGATGAGGGCGATAGCGCATTTTTATTTCATCTCCAAACATTTCTTTTATAAAAGTTTCAAGGGTTGCTTTTAAATTTGCTATTGATACATTTTCATCTACAACCAAACATTCTAATTGGTGAAACATTGGTGAGTGAGTTGCATCAACTTCATCATTTCTAAAAACTCTTCCAGCAGAAACCATTTTTATAGGAAGTTTTCCTTCATTCATCACACGAATTTGCATACTTGATGTATGAGGACGAAGAAGAGTATTTTCATTTATATAAAATGTATCGGACAAAGATCTAGATGGGTGATTTTTTGGTGAATTTAAATCATCAAAAACATTTTTTACTGTATCAATTTCTGGTCCTTCTACCACATCAAATCCCATATTTTGGAAAATTTCTTCTAGTTCTGCCATAGTTTTATTTATTACTGACATATGACCACTAGAATAAAGGTCAAAATTTGCAGTTACATCTATTTTTTCTTCTTTTATTTTTTTATCAAGAAGAATTTTTTTGATTTCTTCTTTTCTATCTTCAAGTTTATTTTCTACTTCTTTTGAAGTTTGATTTATTAATTTTCCTGCCATTGGTTTTTGATCGTTTGGTAATTTTGAAATATTTTTCTTTAATGATGTTATTTCACCTTTTTTACCAAGATATTTAACTCTTAAATCATCAAGAGATTTTAAATCTTCGCTTTTTTCAATAGCCTCGCTTGCATCTTTGACTAAGGCTTGTAATTGTTCTTTCATTTTTTCTCCTTTAAATTTTGGTACAAAAAAACTGCCCTATAAAAGGACAGACTTATCTGCGGTACCACCTAATTTGATTATTTAATCCACTCAAAAATTATAACGCATAACCGTCTCAACTACTTAATTCGTATCGAAGCTAGGCGGTGAATTTCTATACCGTTACAAGGTGGCCTCTCATCATCTACCACTTGCTTTACTTGAATAGTATAGCTTTTATCCGCTTTGGCTAAAATTATTCATAAGTATTGATGCAGCTATTGCTGCATTTAATGATTCAATTTTACCATCCATTTTTATGGATACAAAATCATCTGACAAATCTTTTAAAGATTCGCTTATTCCATTAGCCTCGTTTCCTATAGCTAATATTATTTTATCATAAGATTTAAATTTTTCTACTGATTTTCCATTCATATCAGCCAAAATCAGCTTATAGTTTTTATTAATTAAATCTTTTATATCTTCTAATTCTAAATCAATAAAATTCAACCTAAAAATAGATCCCATGCTAGCCCTTATTGTTTTTTCATTGTATAAATCTACACAATTATTTAGAAAAATTATATCCTTAAATGAAAAGGCCTCAGCACTTCTTATTATTGTACCAAGATTTCCAGGATCTTGCATATGATCTAAAAGTAATACCTTATTAGAAGAAATTTCCTTTTTATCTTTCATTTTTATAACAGCTGAAACTCCCTCAGGATTTTCAAGCAAAGATAGTTTATCAAATAAATTATTTGAAAAAACTATCTTTTTAAAATCTGTTTTGTAATCTTTCATATCTTCATTTACAAAAACAAATTCACATTCAAAATCTTCTGGAATTTGGTCAACTATTTTTATAGATTCTACTATGAAAGATTTAAATTTTTTTCTATATTTCTTCTTTTTAAGTTTATTTATATACTTGTATTTTTCGTTAGATTCTGATTTTATTATCATTAAGCTGCTTGGTTAGCAATCTCTACTAATTTTGTAAATTCTTCTGGGTTTGATACAGCAATTTCTGCAAGCATTTTTCTGTTTATATCAATGTTTGCTTTTTTAAGATTTCCCATTAATTTAGAATAGCTTGTTCCATTTGCTCTTGCTGCTGCATTTATTCTTGCAATCCATAATTTTCTGAAATCTCTTTTTCTTCTTTTTCTACCAATAAAAGCATATTGTAAAGATTTCATTACTGCTTGGTTTGCAGTTTTGAAAAGTAATGATTTTGAACCGTAGTAACCTTTAGCTTGTTTAAGAACTTTTTTATGTCTTTTTTTTGCGTTTAATGCTCTTTTTACTCTTGCCATTATGTCCTCCTATTAGATATTTAATAATCTTTTAATGTTTTTAGTATCACCTTTTGAAGCGATTGTAGATTTTCTTAATTTTCTTTTTCTTGCTGGTGTTTTCTTAGCTGTAAGGTGTCCTTTGTAAGCTTTATGTCTTTTTATTTTTCCACTGCCTGTTACTTTAAATCTTTTTGCAGCTGCTCTTTTTGTTTTGATTTTGTTCTTAGCCATTTTTTCCTCCTAATTTTCTTCGGTATTTGGTGAGATAAATAATACTAGTGATCTTCCTTCCATTGCTGGTTTCTTATCAACTTGTGCACAATCTCCAACAAATTCCATAAATTTATCTAATAAATCATATCCTAAGTTTTTATGACCCAATTCTCTACCCTTAAATCTTACAGAAACTTTAACTTTGTCGCCATTGTTTAAAAATTTCTTTGTTTGATTTGCCTTTGTCGATAAATCATGATCTTCTATATTTAAGCTAAATCTTGTTTCTTTTGTTTGTGTTGTTTTTTGTTTTTTCTTATTTTCTTTAGCTTTTTTCTCTTGGTCGTATTTAAACTTTCCATAATCCATGATTCTTGCAACTGGTGGCTTAGCATTTGGTGACATTAATACTAGATCCAAATGTTTATCGAAAGCTCTATCCAAGGCTTCGTTTTTAGATACAACACCAATTTGTGATCCATCTTCATCTATAAGTCTAAGCTTATTGTCTCTTATTTCCTCATTAATTTTTAAGTCTTTTATAATGTTACCTCCAAATATTCGCATAAAAAAATGGGTACTCAAAGTACCCAAAAAATTTACAATATAATTAGAAATATTCTAATAGAGATTGTAACCTGAAAACAATAAGTCGGCAGGTGAGTATCGGGTACTTCTTTAACTCTCTTTTGATATGATACAAGAATTTTCTTTCTTTGTCAAATTTTATTTTTAATTTCTTTGGTTTAATATTCTTGCCATTTCAACACCAGATGCTGATGCTTGAGATAGAGAATGTGTTACTCCTGATCCATCTCCAAGAACAAATAAATTATTTTGACTTGTTTCAAATTCTTCGTTTACTTCTACAACAGAATTATAAAATTTAACTTCTATTCCATATAAAAGTGTATCGTCGTTTGCCATTCCTGGTGCAATTTTATCAAGAGCATAAATCATTTCTATAATGTCATCTAGTTGTCTTTTTGGCATAACCAATGATAAATCTCCTGCTGTTGCATTTAGTGTTGGTCTTAAGAAAGATTTTTTCATTCTTCTTTCTGATGATCTTCTTCCTTTTACAAGATCTCCAAATCTTTGCATTAATACTCCACCACCAAGCATATTTGAAACTTTTGCTATTGATTCTCCATACTCATTAGAATCTTTAAATGGTTCTGTAAATCTATTTGTAACCAAAAGAGCAAAGTTTGTATTGTTTGTTTGAAGTTCAGGATTTGCATATGAATGTCCATTTACAGTTATAATTCCATTTGTATTTTCTGTTACTACTTCTCCATAAGGATTCATACAAAATGTTCTTACTAGATCGTTATATTGTTTTGTTTGATATACGATCTTTGCCTCATAGACTTTATCTGTTATATGTTTAAAAACTTCTGCAGGAACTTCTACACGAACTCCAATATCTACTCTATTTTTTTTCATCTCAACATCAAAATCTTGGCAAGTTTCTGAAATCCATTTTGATCCTGATCTTCCAGCAGCAAGAACTAGGTACTTACATTTTATTGTTTCGTTTTTATCAGTTTTTACAAAATAATATCCATCTTCAAATTCTACACTTATAACTTTTGTCATAAATTCAAAATCTATTGTATCTTTTACATAATCATAGATTTTTTGTAGAATTTCTCTATTTCTTTCTGTACCAAAATGACGAACTTTTGCTGTTAATAAGTGAAGATCATTTTTCAGACACTCTGTTTTTAAACCAGTATTTTCTGTTGAATAAAGTGTTGCATCTCCCTTATCAAAATCCATCAAAACATCATCAACATATTCCATTAATTCTAGAGCTTTTTTTTCTCCAATATAATTATGTAAATCTCCACCAAAATTGGTTGTAATGTTATATTTTCCGTCAGATAAAGTTCCTGCTCCACCAAATCCATACATTATATTACAAGGTTTACATCCGATACAAGAATCTACTTTTCCTTCAGAAATCGGACATTTTCTAGCCTTAACTTTTCTTCCTGCATCTATCACACAAACTTTTTTATTTGAATTTAATTTGGTAAATTCGTAGGCCATAAAAGATCCACTTGCTCCACTACCTACTACAACAACATCATATTCTTTCATAATATTCCTTTCTTACTTTTGCATACATTAGTAATTATAGCATTTAAATCAATAAAAAGAAATGATTTTATATACTTTTAGCTTCAAATTTAATATAATAAAAAATAGAAAGGAGAAATTCATGAAAGAAAATAAGAAAAATTTATTTTTTTCAACTACAATATTTATCTTATCTATAATTTTGGCTTTAGTATTTTATGATAGACTTCCAGAAAGAATTCCAATTAATTTTGATTATTCTTCAAGCGCTGACTTTTATGCCAACAAAACCAAGACTCTTTTATTTGTTATTACTTTTTTGATTTTACTTTATATTGCACTTTTTTTGATTATTAGTCTTGATCCAAAGTCTGAAAAGCATGACCAAAATTATAAATTTTTTGATTGTAAGTTTAACTATCTGGAAAACTTATAATGAAAATATTGATGTAGAAAGAATTATCTTAGCTCTTATTTCGTTATTAGTTGCCATAAGTGGGATTTTTATGCCAAAAATAAAAAGAAATTATACCATGGGTTTTAGAACTTCTTGGGCAATGGAAGATGATTATGTGTGGAAAAAAACTCAAAAGTCTGCTGGTATTTTATTTTTTATTAGTGGAGTTTTATCCTTATTTACCTTAACATTATCATTTAAATATGGCCTTTATGTCCTTTTGTCCTCTTTATTAATTTCAAGCTTAATTACCTTTATTTATTCTTATTTGGTTTTTAGAAAAAATAAAA
>URRX01000049.1 GCA_900550345.1 uncultured Anaerococcus sp.
CAAGCCTATCTATCATTTCTTTTTCAGTTTTATATCTCATTACAATCTCCTAAAACGGGATTCGATTATCATCTTGCACCTCTTCAAAATCACCCTCAAAGAAATCATTATTATTCGCTCCGTAATTGCCATTAGATTGATTTTGATAACTTTGACTAGTATTTGTATTAGAATTACCATTCGTCCCGTCCTGCGTTAATTTAGAAAGAAATTCGACGTGTTGAGCTACAATGTCTGTAGTAAATACTCTATTACCATTATTATCTTCATAAGAACCAGTCTGAATCGACCCATCAACTGCACACTGACTGCCTTTTTTTAAATACCTACTAGCATTTTCACCCATTTTGTCCCAAACAACAATTCTAGGGAAGTCAGCAGTTGGTTTGTTTTGTGCTTCCATCTCCTCTTTTTTATCCTTGGATAAATTCTTATTTACAGCCAAAGTAAATTGACAAACTGCCATTCCCGATTGTGTATATCTTAATTCAGGATCTTTGGTGAGTCTGCCGATCAGCAAAACCTTATTCATATAAACTCCTTCTCCTATTCTCCAAATAAAAATTAACAACAGAATCAACATCAGCTTGATTTTCACAAATCTTTAAAACTTCAACCCATTCGCCCTTGTGGTTTTCCTCGATTACCCAAAAGGCTTTACCACTTAATACGTGCTTAACGACTAATCTAGTTTCGCTATCAATATTTTTTATAATTTCCATTATTTTACAACCCCTAAAACATCGCAATCACTTTTAATAGTTCCTGCCTTAACCTTAACAACTTCCCCACTATCAAGGACAAAAAGGTGATAAGTACACCCTTTGTCCTTATGATTATTCTTGTTAATCTTTGCAACATTCTCTAAATTTATAAAAACCTCTATATTTTCCTTATCCTTACACCTAATAAATTTCATTTACTCTTCTTCTCCTGTAAAAGGGATAATATAAATAACATCGTTAAAATTAATAATAAAATCATCTCCCCTTAAATAACCCATATCATCAAAGCACATATTATTTAAACTACCTTCGTAAAATACAGTTGTTTTTCTTCCGTCTTTAAATTTCACTAAATATTCCATCTATATTTCCCCTTCTAAATAGCTTATTAAATCTTCGCTTGGTATGCCCTCTAATTCAAAATCTTCATCGCCGTTGGTATAATAAACTGTTACTTTTCCTCTTTTTTTTGGTGTTTCAAAAAATATTACTTCTGTTATAGTGTAATAATCTAAATTAATATAAGCTGGCGTAACTTTAAATAAATTTAAATAATTGTTTTTCTTCTTAAATCTCACTTTTATATTAGCTTCATCCATTTCTAAGATTGTGCCTTTATCTTTATTTTTTACGGCTGTTATAATTCCATTTTCATCTATTTTAACTTGGCTTTCTTTATTCATTTATTTTCCTTTCTAATCTTTTAATCTGGTTTTTTATCTTTTGTTTCTGTTTATCTGTTAAATCTCTATATAATATTTTTTCTATCGTGTCCGTTAATAATATAATGTGCCAATCCTGTACTTCTTTATCTCCATTAACTCTATTAATCATTTATTTCTCCTAACCCAAACATTTAATATTTCTCATTTCTCTATTAACAACAAAATCAACAACTCCCATATCAAGTTCTTTTTGGCTAGATAAGACCTTATCTACATACTTAAAACTTGTTATATTTGCCTTTTGTTCATTTTTTAAATACCAAAGTGTATAAAATATCTTCTTCCAGCCATACTGATTAATTGCATTTACAATCAAATCAATATCACTTTTACTTGTGTTGTTCTTAACAAGACGATAATAATAATCCACTGTTATTTTTTCTTCATCATTAAAATTTTTGCTTATATTATTGTCTCTTTTATCTATCTCTATATCTTTATCTATATCTTTATCTATATCTCCGTTGCGTTTTGTTGCATCGTTGTTGCATTGCAACGCATAACCGTTGCTTTGCAACTCTTTCTTCTTTGCTCTATGCTTTCTAGAACGTCTGGTTGAAGCCGTTTCCGACCCGATAAGAGCTGGTACTTCACTCAAAAATACATCATCATTTACATACTCAATAAGATCATTAGCTTCACAAAAAGCTATAGTCATTTTTATATCGTCTATTTCCTCATCAATATCTAAAGACAATTGGTGGTAAATATCTTTATCAGTTCCTTCAAATTCAATAACTCCTTTATTGTTAATACTTAAAAGTTGGAGTTTTAGATATATAATGGTGTAAGTATCTCCACCAGCGACCTTTCTAAGTTTTTTCATCTTTCGGCTATTAAAAAAATCGTCCTTTAATTTAAGCCAATAATATCTTTTATTTTCTGTCATTCAATATTCATCACTCCTTTACAGGCTCAAACCCATCTTCAAAAAATCCAGTTTGAGCTATATCCTCACTTTTTATTTCTCCAGTTTCCTTATCTACATTCTTTGGAGTTTCTTCCTTGTCTTCTTCAACTTCCACTTCATAATCAACATCAAGGTTTATACTTCCATCATCTTCTTTCTTGTATGATTTAATATTTGCATTATCTGTCTTTGTCGCCTCTACAAGTTTTTGACTTTCAATTGCCTTTGGTGCATATTTTAAAACTTGTATCAAGCAGGATTTTTTCGCCATTGCATCAAAATTACTTTGCCATGGACTAGATTTATAATTATAAGATTTAGAATAAGTTCTTCCGTACTTTTCAGCATCTGCCTTGCTCATATAAAAAACATCTTGGCCCCCGTCTTTAGTTTGGTAAATTGCGTAATAGCCTATAACATCTCCACTATCTCCAGTTAAACAAGGCTCGTGCTTTACTTCACCAGTCCCATAATTAATATAAAAATCTTCATTTTCTCTTACTTCTCTTGCAGTTATTCTTTTAAATTGACCAGTATTATATGCAAGCTTTAAAAGTCCTTGGTATCCGATTTGAAAATTTACTGTTGTAACACCCTCTCTTTTATTCTCGTAAGGGATCAAATAAGATTCCCCAAGCGGTGTATTAAATTCCAACCCCAATTGTGCAGAATTCATTATTGCAGCAAGCAAACTATCTTGTGTACACTCTGCAAGCTTAGGTGTCGTATTTATTGCAGTTAAGGCAGTTCTAATAAATTTATCAGTAGGCAAGTATGAAGGGAGGGCGTTTTGAATCTCCCCTTTCATTGCCATTAATAAGCCTCTAACTGTTGTATTTTGTTTCTTTGCTGGTGCCTTGTTTTGTGCATTTTTCTTTAGTGCGTTTTTTGCGTTAGTCATTTACTTTCTCCTTTAAATAAAATCTTCTTCCTTCACTTTGTTTCACATATTTCTTATAAAGTTCTGGCTCGTCTTCTTTAAATTTCTTACTGTCAAATCTATTAGAAATATAAGGCTTATAAGATACAGACAAAAATTCATTTTCTCCATAGTTAAAATCTTCCATTTGGAGTTTTATTGCCTGCTCTATCTCCTTATTTTGTTTTTCTAGCTTCTTAATTAAGTCCTTACGCTCTTTATAGTCCTTAAAGGTATCGTTGCCTATCTCGATTGTTTTTATTTCTTCTATGCCACCTTTAAATCGTTTTTTGAGGCTATCATCATAAAGGCTAGTTCCGTCTGGTGCTGGTACCTCATTTGCTAGTACATAATAGTTCCAAAACTCCCCTTCTTGTTTTCTTATCATCTCTATAATTTCTTCGTCTCTTTCAATTTCTCGGATTATAAAATCAGTTGAAAATATCAGACAAGCTATATAACATTTTTCAGCTCCCGTTACTGCCATATAATGGTGGCATTGGAGTTCATATTGGATTGGTATTTTCCCATCTTCCCAATTGCTTTTTCCATAAGGACTTGTTGTTTTACATTCTAGAATTGCTTTTTCTCCTACAACCTCTCGGTCTATATCAGCAATCATGAATGGATATTCATTATCTACCATCATAAAATTATTTCTTCTTACCTTTTTTCCTGTGGCTTCACAAAATCTTTTTGCCACATATTCTTCAAGGTCTCGACCTTGCCTTAAAATCTCATTATCTTCTAAAGAGCCATCAATTTGCCCCGTTTTTTCAAAAAATAATTGTGCTTTACTCTTCCAAGGGTTAAGGCCACAAGCAGCGGCACAATCACTCCCGCCTATGCCTTTACGTCTTAACTCTAGCCATTCTTCTCTTGTCAGTTTTGTAATATTTGCAATATTTTTCATAACTTATCAATAATCTTCCACTTCTTCAATGCTGTCATATTCAATTTCAATATCGCTTTTTTCTACATCTTCTATGTCCCACATAAGTACTTCATCTTTTATTGCTTGCAATATATCGTCAGGATCACTATCTTCATAAGCTGCCACCTGTGCCTTCGCCTTTATTGGGACTTTAAAACTTACATTAATCATTTTTACACCTCATAAAAATCTCCAAGCATTGCGATTTGTTGCCTATCTCGTCTTTCCAGTTCCTTATCTAATGCTCTTAAAACATTGCTATTATCTAGGTTTGCACCTTGCTTTTCTAAATGTCTAATTCTATTTTCTATATATTCAGTCTTCCAATCTTTTATAACTTCTTTTATGTCTTCCATTTATTCTCCAAATCGTGTATAATAGTTTTATAAATAAATTTCATTAAAGCCGATTGCCGTCGGCTTATTTTTATGCCCTGATTGATGCTATACAAGCTATAAACATTGTAAATATCCCGCTTGTTTGTACAACATCATTCTTTCCAAACAACGCTAATATGAGGCTTAATAGACTTACAAATATTAAAAACTTACGATCTCTTTTTCTATCTCTTTCAGGCTTTGCTGCTAGTATTAAATCAGCCTTTGTATACTTTGTGCCGTCCCATATTTCCTTTACTTCGCTTCTTTTTCTAATTTTTTTAGCTTCCATTTTTTCCTCCTAATTTTTAAATAAGTTTTGTTGCCCTTTTAAGCATCTATCTAGTGCGTTTTTATCAATTCTATAAATATGTCTTGTAGAGCCTTCCCTTTTGTAAGCGACCCCAAATGTGCATTTATTGGATTTAAGCATACATCTTAGAGGTTGCTCTGCTATTCCTATTAATTCTGATGCTTTCTTAACCCCTATTATGTTTTCCATTTCTACCTCCTATCCCAAAAACTTATTAACAAAATAAATTTGTCCTTTACCTGTTATCTTGGTTGTGCTAGTAACAACGTTGTTTCCTTGTCCATCAAGTCTAGTTCCTTTTTTTATCTCAAATAAACCTTGCTCTACATACGATTGCTTAGGTTGGTTTCTTCTTTCTCCACCCTTGCATAAATAACCTTTGTTTCTCATCCAAGCGAAAAGTTTATTTTGTCCTATCTTTTTATCTAATTTCCCTTGTCTTATAGCCTCTTGACTTATCATCTTAGCTAACTCGCCCATTAAACAAGACCTTTTAGATGCTGATACAGTATCGGCAAATAATACCTTTGGTCTGTTCCTTTCATTTACTGCCTCTGCCAAAGCTCTTTTTGCCTTTTCTTCCTTTAGATTAGTAGCAAGCATTATCAAATAATCGGGATCTGTAAGAGTTCTCTCTATAACTCCGTCTGTCATATATGCACCGTGTTTTCTTATAGCTGGTAAAACTTCACTTGTTACCCATCTTTTAAATTCTCTTGCCTTATCCATTTTTGATGAAAAGATTAAAGAGTATAGACCTGATTCGTTAATTACATACATTTTTCTGCTTTGACCTGAGTCGGTAAAACACCTTGTCAGCTTATCTTCATTTTCTACATGCCTTTTTAACGCATCTGATGTATCCTTATATTGCAAAATTTCTGCAACATCTTTGCCAACAAACCAAGGTTCATTATTTTCGTCTATAATTGTTCTTATCTTTCCAAACTCATGATTGTTAAATATTTTTAAATTACTCATTCTTCCTCCTATAATTCATTATTCTTGGATATCTCATCTGTTTTTTCTTTGCTTAGTTCCATATTCTTGGACTTTTAAATCAAAAAAATATTGCACAGGCTTATGAAAAATATCGGCAATAGCATTCATGGTATCTAATTTAGGCATTGTAACCCCTCTCTCAATATACATATATGTGCTTTTGCTTTTATAACCAAGTAACTTGGACATATCTTCATAAGTGTAATTTTTATTTAATCTTTCTTCCCTTAATTTTATATTAACCTTTTCAATAACAACCACCCCCTTAAATTTTTCTATATCTCCAATGGTATAATATAAATAAAACACCAAGGAGAAAATCATTCTCAGTCATCCCTATTAAGTCTAAATAAAATAATTGAATTCATAATAAAATGAATTACTAACATTACAAGAATTAATAAATCCATTATTCCTCCTTTTTTAATTATCTTACACTAAACTGTTTGATGATTTATTTAACGATTTTTACAAACAGTACGAAGATGAATAGTAAAAATCTTACTTCCGAGCCTTAGCCTAACAAGCAAAGGCTCTTTTTTATCTTTTTCTTTTTTAAAAATTTTCTTATCATTTTTCTTCATACAATAACCACCAATCAATTTCATAAAATTTACCAAGTTTTTTTGCATATTTTACAGGCAATTCCAAATCACCCTTTTCATACAAATAATAAGTATTAATATGACAACCCAAAATTTTTGAAACCTTATTTTTGCTCAGTCCTTTTTTTCTCCTATAAAACTTTAGTCTACTACTTGTAGTGTTTTCCATTTTTACCTCCACATTATATTGTATATAATTATTTTTTTAAGTATAATATTTTTAATGAGAAAGGAGGTTTAGAATGAACACATCTGATTTAAATAACTTGATATATCTACGTCTAAAAGATGAAGACTTGTCAAAGCTAACTGATTTGGAATTAGTTGAAAAGTATCTTGAAACTTCAAATTCACTAAAGCAAGCTTACAATCAACTTAAACGTCCAAACGGTAATAGAATAAAACTCTTAAACAAAAAAGATTTAGACTTATAAGAGGGAGGGCGTTACGCCTTCTCTATTCGTAAGCATCTAAATTTATATTGATTTCGATTAGACAATCATTCTTTTCCATAAATGCTTTGGCATACTCATAATAAGATTCCATACTTTTGTATAAGTCTTCTTGATTCCATTTGTCACCAAAACTAAAATTTAAATTAATTTTTACTTTCTCATCTTCTACCTTCATAAATTCTCCCCCATTATAAACAATGTATCTTTATTGAACGGACAGTGCATTTTATATTGCGCTGTTCTTTTATTCTTTCATTTTCCTTTATAAGTTGACCTAACTCCTGTAAATCAGGCAATATTACTTCATCAATGATAAACTCTTTAACCTTTCCATTTTCATCATAAATTATTTTATCCCCTGAATTTTCATTGTTTATTTTTAATTCTTCCATACACTCTCCTTCCTACCTAAACAAATTAATCAAACTTAACAAAATACTAAAAACATTCAAACCAATTATAATTTTTAAAACATTTGAAAATTTATTTCTATCATCTTTCATTTTTCCTATAGAATGAGTATAGTATTGATATAGTAGGGCTATGCCCTAACTATATCTATTATTTTGATGATTAACTCAATTAGCTTATCTATTAAACTGATTACCGCAGTAGCTAATGCTAATTTTATGAGTTGATCATCTTTTTTATTGTCTTCTTTACTCATTCTCTCCCCCTTTCTTGTTTTGTTAATTATATTATAGTCCAAGTTTCTTGGACTGTCAAGCGAAAAATTAAAACTAATACAAGATTATTGAATTTAGTTCAATTTTTTTGTATTTTAGTGTACAATAACAATATAAAGTCCATAATAATTGAACAAGAGAGGTGAAAAATATGATAGGTGAAAAAATAAAACAGTTAAGAACTGAGAATAAATGGACACAACAAGACTTAGCCAATAGGCTTCATGTAGGTAAAACAACAATATCTAATTATGAAACTGGACACTCCGACCCAAATATAGATATGATAAATCAACTTTCTGAAATTTTTGAAGTAAGTGTTGGATATCTATTAGAAAAAAATGGTAACAAAATTCCAATTAAAAATAAAGACTACGCAACAATAAACGTCTACGGCTCTATCCCTGCTGGAATCCCCATAGAAGCAATAGAAGATATATCCGATACAGAAGATATATCCTTTAAAGATTTTAATAAAAACAAAACTTACATAGGCTTAAAAGTAGATGGGGATTCCATGTATCCCAAATATTTACAAGGAGATACAATCATACTGGAATTGACCCCAGATTGTGAAAGTGGGACTGATGCTGCAGTGTATGTAAACGGATACGAAGCTACACTTAAAACAGTAATAAAAAATGATAATGGCACTATAACTCTAAGGCCAATAAATACATCTTATCCCCCAAAAACTTATGGCAAAGATGATGACCCTATAAAAATATTAGGAATTGTAAAAGAAATTAGGAGAAAAATATGAAAATTAAAGCAATAGCATTATTAATAACAGGAAGCATGATTCTCTCATCTTGTGGAAATAATCAAGATGACAATAAAATTGAGAAAAATAATAATTCTACTGAAATAGTATCTAAGGAAAAAAATAGCAATGAAAATCCAAAAGAAAGATTATCTAAACCTTTTAAAGATATAAGTAAATTTGCCTTTGGTGATAATGTAGAAACAGAAGTTATTACTATCCCAGATGACAATAACAACGAAAAAGTAACTAGAGTAAATGTTACATATACTACCGATGTTATAACAAGTGAAAAAGGTGCTGTAGATCCATTCTTGATTAAAGTTTTTAGTTATTTAAAAAAAGTTAAAGAACAACAATTAGATTATGAAAGCATATTCTTTACATTTAAAACAAAGAAAACCGATGAAAAATATTATCCATTAATTAAAATAGAAATTACTAAAGATCAAGCTGATAAATTTGATTTTAATAATAAACAACCTCAAGATTTAAAATCTATCGCTAAAACTTACGATTCCCCAGAAGGTAAAGACCCAACTAATAGTGGCAATGATAAAAATAAAGAAGCATTAAGAAATGTAGTTATAGAACAAGCTAAATCAAGTTTCTCTGAATTTTGTAATGTAGAAGCAGAAACAAAAGACAATGTATTATTTATACATTTATATCCTAAAGATAATTTGGAAAGTGAAATATTCCAATATTTAGCAGGAGAAAACAACGAGGCATTAAATCAAGGATGGGATAATATGACTTCAGGAATATTATCAGCTTCAAAATCTTTTAACGAAACTTTGGGAGAAAATGTTTCTTTTGTTTTACACAATCCAGCAAATGAAGAAAATATAATATTTAGTACATTAAATGGAGTTGTTCATTATAACGTAAAAGATGATTTAAATAAATAATTATAAGCCCTTTAACAAGGGCTTTATTTGTATCAAGAAAGGAAAACAAATGGCGAAACTAAAAATTGAATACTATAAATTAAATTTTACTATCAAAAATCAACTAGTAATAAACGAACCAGACAAT
>URRX01000050.1 GCA_900550345.1 uncultured Anaerococcus sp.
TAATTTGGAGAAAAAATGAAAGCTTTAAAAAGTATTTTTAAAATTTTAGAACTTATAGTAATAGGGATAGTTATGGCAATTATAATAAGTTTTTCAATAGTAGCTTACCAAACATCAAGACAAAAAATTGCCTACCAAGATGAAATTAAAAAATATTCTGAGAAATATAATATGGATCCTCTATTAATTGCGTCAATAATAAAAGTAGAAAGCGATTATGATAATGGTGCTCATTCTAACCAAAATGCTAAAGGTTTGATGCAATTATTAGATGCATCTGCAAAACATAGTGCAGAGTTAATAGGAGAAGAATATTATCCGGATAAATTAAAAGATGTTGATTATAATTTAAATTTGGGAGTTGGATATTTTAATTATTTATACAAATATTATAATAATGTAGATTTAGCATTAGCAGCATATAATGGTGGAATTGGAAATGTAGATAAATGGATTAATGAAAAAAAGATAGATAAACATGACCCAGATCCAACAAAAATTCCAGTAGAAGAAACCAGGCAATATGTTATAAAAATTAATTCAAATTATGATTTGATGAAAGTTTTCTATGAAGATGGACTTCCAAGTAAAAATGAATTAAAAAACAGAAGAGAATTATCTATTAAAAATTATAAGAAATTTGTTAAAAAAATATTATTTGATGTCTTCTAATTATTGATTAAAATCATCAAATAATTTATAATCATAATATACGCATAAATGAAAGGAGAGATTATGGCTCTAGAAAATTTGTCATTTGACAATGGAGTTAAGATTCCTGAGTACAAGGAATTAAGTGAAAATAGTGACTTAATTGTTGCAAAAGTACCTAAAACTGTGACAATTCCACTTACTCAACATATCGGAGCTCCAAGCAAATGTTTAGTTAAGAAAAACGATGAAGTGAAAGTAGGAGAGCTTATAGGTGAAGCTGTAGGTAATTTTTCATGTAACATTCACTCATCAGTTAGCGGTAAAGTTACAAATGTAATTGATATACAAACAGCTTCAGGAAAAAATGCAAAAGCTGTTGTAATTGATACAGAAGGCTATGACCAAGAAATTAACTATGAAAGAAAAGATGTTACTAACCTAACTAAGGAAAAAATAGTTGAGGCAATGAAAGAAAATGGTCTTGTAGGTATGGGAGGAGCAGCGTTTCCTGCACATATAAAATATTCACCAAATAAACCAGTTGATACAGTAATTATTAATGGTGCAGAATGTGAACCTTACGTTACTTGCGATGATTATCTTTTAAAAACAAAAGCTGAAATAATAGTAGATAGTTTGGAACTTCTTGTAAAAGCAGTAGATGCTAAAAAAGGAATCATAGCAATCGAAGATAATAAACAAGAAGCAATTGAAAAAGTAAGAAAAGCAATAGCAGCTAAAAATTCACCAAAATTAGAACTTGCTACAATGGTTACCAAATATCCACAAGGTGATGAAAAAAGAATAATAAACGCAGTATTACATAGAGAAGTACCTTCAGGTGGTCTTCCAATGGATGTTGGAGTTATTGTTTCAAACGTTTCTTCAGCAAACGCAGTTTATGAAGCTGTTTATTATGGAAAACCATTGATAGAAAGATATATGACAGTAACAGGTCATGGAATAAAAAATCCTTCTAATTTCTTAGTTAGACTTGGAACAAGCTTTGAACATATGATTGAAGAAGCTGGTGGAATGATAGAAGATGCTGGAAAAGTTATAAATGGTGGACCAATGATGGGAATAGCTCAACCAAATGTTAACCAACCAGTAGAAAAAGCTAGTAACTGTATATTAGTTTTAAATAAAGAAGAATCAAAAGCACCAATTACAAATCCATGTATTAGATGTGCTAAGTGTGTAAACGTGTGTCCAGTAGGACTAATGCCACTTTTAATCCATAAATTTTCATTAAAAGAAAAATTTGATAAAGCACAAGATTTACATATTTTAGATTGTATTGAATGCGGATCATGTTCATATATTTGTCCATCCAAAAGACCATTAGTTGAAGCTATTAGATTTGGAAAAAGACAAATTCGTCAAGCAGGAAAGTAGAGGAGAATTAAATGGAAGCAAAAAAATTATTAGTATCATCCTCTCCTCATATGAGAAGCGAGAGAACTGTTACTAAAGAAATGTTAGATGTAATAATTGCTCTTATTCCAACTGGACTTGTAGGAGTTTACTTTTTTGGAACAAAAGCATTAGCTTTGATATTAGCATCAGTAATAAGTTGTGTAATAGCAGAATTTATTTCTAACAAGGTTATGAAAAGAGATACATCAATTAATGATTTATCTGCAGTAGTTACAGGATTACTTTTAGCCTACAATATACCTGTTACAATGCCAATTTGGCAAACAGTTATAGGTGCAACATTTGCTATAGTAATTTGTAAACAATTTTTTGGTGGAATAGGACAAAATATTGTAAACCCAGCACTTGGAGCAAGAGCATTTTTACTTGCATCTTGGTCAAAAAATATGTCAAATTATGTAGCACCTGGAAAAGTTTCAGCAGTTTCAGCAGCAACAGTTTTATCAGGTGGAAATAAACCTGCCTTATTAGATATGTTTATTGGTAATATGGGAGGATGTATAGGAGAAGTTTCAACACTTGCTATATTAATTGGAGCAGCATATTTAGTATTTAGAAAAGTTATTTCATTAAGAATACCTGCAGTATACATATTAACAACAGCAGTTTTATTGATGATTTTCAATAAATCTGTAGATGGAATACTTGAGCAATTATTATCAGGTGGACTTATGCTTGGTGCATTTTTTATGGCAACTGATTATACAACAAGTCCTGTAACAAAAAAAGGAGAGATAATATTTGCATTTGGATGTGGACTTATAACTTCACTTATAAGAGTTTACGGAGGATATCCAGAAGGTGTTTCATATTCAATTTTATTAATGAACTTATTAGTTCCTCTTATAGATAGTAGAACAATGCCTAAGGTATTTGGTGTAGCTAATAAAGGGGCAAAAGATGAATAAAGCATTAAAATTAGGAATCAAATTATTAATAATTACAGCTGTATCAGCTTTGGTATTGGCCTTTACAAATTCAGTTACAGATCCAATTATTAAAAAAGCTGAAAAAGAAAAATTAAATGAATCATTAAAAATAGCATTTCCAGAAGGAAAAAGCTTTGAAGAAGTAAAAGGAAAATTTCCTGATACTGTAAAAGGAGTTTATAAGGCTGATGGAGATAAGGGCTATGTATTTGATGTAAATGCCAAGGGTGGATACGGTGGAGACATTGAATTTATCGTTGGTGTTGATAAAGATAACAAATTAACTGGATTCAGTCCTTTAAAACATTCAGAATCTGCTGGATTTGGTCTTCAAATGGAAGAAGATTGGTTTAAAAAGGGAGTTAAGGGTGTAAGTATGGATAAAAAAGTAGGAGCATCTGAAACTGGATCTGAAAATGATATTGTAGGAATTTCAGGAGCTACATATTCAACAAATGCTATTTTAAGCGGAATAAACACAGCTCGTGATGTATTAAAGGAAATTAAGTAGGAGGTTTAAAATGGAAAGACAAACGGGAAAACCAATTGATGTTCAAAAAGAAAAAGAAAAAAGAAAGAAAAAATCTCCTAATTTATTAAAAGTTTTTAAAGACGGTATATTTTCAAATAACCCTGTATTTGTACAAATGGTAGGTATGTGTTCTGTACTTGCTATTTCATCATCACTATCAAATGCAATCGGAATGGGAGCTGCCGTAATTTTTGTACTTACACTTTCAAATTTAGTTATTTCTTTATTAAGAAATTTTATACCTGATGAAGTTAGAATTCCAGCATTTATTGTTGTAATTGCATCTTTCGTAACTATGGTACAAATGATAATAAAAGCTTACTTACCAGCACTTGATCAATCACTTGGAATTTTTATTCCACTTATAGTTGTAAACTGTATTATTCTTGCTAGAGCTGAAGGTTTTGCATCACAAAATGGACCTATAGCTTCAATTGTTGATGGATTAGGACAAGGTTTAGGATATACAGTAGCAATTTCAATTCTTGCAGCTATAAGAGAATTATTTGGAAATGGAACATTACTAGATAATAGAATAATTCCTGAAGATTTTACAATTGGATTTTTGATTCAACCTGCATCTTCATTTATTATCCTAGGAATCATGTTTGCAGTAGCTAATGCTATTTCAAACAAGAAGAAAAATAATAAGTAGGAGGAATTATGTCAAATTTATTTTCAATAATTATTGCATCAATTTTTGTAAATAACTATGTTTTAGGACAATTTTTAGGAATTTGTCCAACACTTGGTGTAACAAGTAAAGTAGAAACAGCTAAAGGTATGGGTGCTGCAGTAATTTTTGTAGTTACCTTATCATCAATTATTACTTGGGTTATCCAATACTACATATTAGATCCTTTAAAAATTGGATATTTACAAACAGTAGTATTTATTTTGGTTATTGCATCTTTAGTACAAACAGTAGAAATGATCATGAAAAAATCAATGCCAAATCTTTATGATGCTCTTGGTGTATATTTACCATTGATTACTACAAACTGTATTGTTCTAGGTGTTGCTATTAAAAATATTAATGAAAATTATAATCTATTAGAAACTACAATAAATTCTGCTGCAGCTGCAGTTGGATTTTTAATAGCTTTAGTAATATTAGCTTCTATAAGAGAAAAAATCGAAGATAACGACTTGCCAGAAGCTTTCAAGGGTGGACCTATTACATTAATTACTCTAGGTCTAATGTCAATTGCCTTTATGGGCTTTGCAGGATTAGCATAGAGGGAGAAAATAATGAATAATATATTAATACCAACACTTGTATTAGCTATTCTAGGATTTGTACTAGCTGGCTTACTAGGTGTTATAAGTAAAAAATTTGAAGTTGAAACTGACCCAATTGTTGAAAGAGTTAGAGAAGCACTTCCTGGAGCAAACTGTGGAGCTTGTGGATATCCGGGATGTGATGGATGTGCAAATGCAATTGCTAAAGGAGAAGCTCCTGTTTCTGCTTGTGTTATTGGTGGACAATCTGTAACTGATTCAGTTGCAAGTGCAATGGGTGTTGAATCAGCTGGTGCTGGTGAAAAACAAGTGGCTGTTGTTAAATGTAATGGTACATGTGATAACGCAAAAGATTTATATGAATATGCAGGACTTGATGATTGTAGAGCACAAATTGCACTTTTTGGTGGAAAAAAAGCTTGCAATTATGGATGTGTAGGATGTGGATCTTGCGTTAAAGCTTGTGAGTTTGATGCTATACATATGGTTAATGGAGTAAGTGTTGTTGATAAGGAAAAATGTGTGGCTTGTGGTGCATGTGTTAAAACTTGTCCAAAAAATATAATAGAATTTGTTCCTTATTCACAAAAAGCAATAGTAAAATGTTCATCACATGACAAAGGAAAAGATGTAAGAGGAAATTGTAAAGTAGGTTGTATTGGTTGTTCAATTTGTGCAAGAACTTATCCAGAAGGTTTTTCAATGGATAATTTCTTATCAAAAGAGACAATTTCTGATAATTTAGATATTGAACTTCTAAAACAAGCTGCTGAAAAATGTCCAGCTAAGTGTATAGATGTAGAATAAAATTTTGATCACCGATTTTTCGGTGGTCTTTTTTTATTGGATTGACATTATTATATTTTAAATGATAAACTTTTATAAGAGGTGTTTATGAAATTAAAAAAAAGAGATATAATTGTTATTGTATTGCTTTTATTTTTAAGTATATTAATGACTGTTTTTGTGAAGGGATTTAAATCTGATCAAAATGGAAATTATTTAAGAGTAGAACTAAATGGAAAAGAGTATGGAAAATACCCTCTGAATAAAGATAAAACTTTTAAGATAAAAGTGGATGACGATGAATATAATATTGTAGATATAAAAAATGGTGAGGTAAAAATGAAAGAAGCAAATTGTAGAGATTTAATTTGCACTCATATGCCTAAAATAAAAAAAGTTGGAGAAACAATTGTGTGTCTTCCTCATAGACTAATCTTAGAAATTGTTTCCGTTAATGATGATAAAAGCAATGATGATATTGACAAGGTGGTTAAATGAATAAAAATAATGTAAAAGTTTATGTAAATTTATCACTATTAACAGCTCTATCTCTTGCTATTTCTTTGATTGAATCAATGGTCCCAATGCCAGTGCCTATTCCCGGTGCGAGATTGGGATTTTCTAATATAATAATATTAGTTTGTATATATTTTTATGATTATAAAAAAGCTTTGGCTGTAAGTATATTAAAATCTTTTCTATTAGTTTTGATTACTGGATCAGTTATGAGCTTTTTCTATTCGATAGTAGGTGGGATTTTTTCTACAAGTGCAATGCACTTTGCTATTAAAAAGGTAGATGAAGACTTTTCTATGATTGGAGTTAGTGAGATTGGTGCTTTTTGTCATAATTTAGGACAAATTATTGTTGCTATATTTTTTATGCAGAATATAAAAATGTTTTATTATTTTCCAGTCTTAGTTTTTATTGGAATTTTCACTGGATTTTTTGTGGGTTTAAGTTCTAGATTTATGATTGAACATTTAGATAAAATTGGTATTTTTTATGAATAAAAAGATTAAAGATTTGGATATAAGCCAAAGGCCAAGAGAAAAACTTAAAAATTATGGTTATGATAGTTTAAGTGATGAGGAATTGTTAGCTATTCTTATTGGATTTGGATCAAAAAAGAAAAATGCAATAGAGCTAAGTAGGGATATCTTATCTAAATTTTCTACTGATGAGCTTTTGTCTATTAGTATAGAAGAACTTTCTTCTATAGAGGGAGTTAAAATTGCAAAAGCTAGCAAGATTGTTGCTGCTATCCAATTTGGTAAAAGATTGAGTGAAAAAATGATAAATAGGAGTATTAAAACAATAACTTGTGCCGATGATGCTTATTATATAATGAAAAATAAATTTATAGACACAAAAAAAGAACATTTCTATGCTATATTATTAGATACTAAAAATATTATCATTAGTAAGGAGTTAATATCTACTGGAGATCTTAATTCATCTATTGTAAATCCTAGAGAATGTTTTGTACCAGCTGTTAGAAAAAGTGCTAATGCTATAATTTTTATACATAATCATCCAAGTGGTAATTGTACACCTTCAAAAAACGACAAGATTATTACCAATAGATTAGTTCAAGCTGGAGATATTTTGGATATTAATGTTTTAGATCATCTTATAATTGGAAATGGGGAATATTTTAGTTTTAAAAAAGAAAATTTAATGTAGGAGATAAATATGAAGTTAAGGATTAAGGCTGAAGACCTTGCTATAGATTTAGGTACTAGTAGTATTAAAGTTTTTAAAAAAGAAGATGGTGTTGTCATTAATGAGCCAACTGTTTTGGTTTTAGACCATCAAAATCGACAAATAAAGGCAATTGGTCAAGATGCTAAAGATATGATTGGCAAAACTCCAGATGAAATTATTGTTCAAAGACCAATTGAAAAAGGAGTTATTTCGGATTTTAATTTGACAGAAGCTATGCTTAATTATTATTTTCAAAAAATAAATCCAGGTTTTTCTTTTCTACAAGCAAGAGCTGTTGTATGTGTTCCTAGTGGAATAACTGATATAGAAGAAAGAGCTGTAGAAGATGCTGCGCTACATGCGGGAAGCAGAGATGTTATAATGGTTGATGAATCTTTGGCATCATGTTTTGGTGTAGGGTTAAGTCCTGAAGATCCTAGAGGAATTTTAGTTTTAAATTTAGGTGCGGGTAATAGTGAAGTTTGTGTTGTAAGCTTAAATGGAATAGTTGCTAGTAAAACTTTAAAAATCGGTGGAGATGATATTGATAAAAATATTCAAAGCTTTTTAAAAGATAATAAAAAGATTGAAATTGGACTTAATACAGCAGAGAAAATCAAAAAAGAAATTTTATCTCTTAGAATAAAGGATAAAAATTTATCAATTGATGTTGAAGGAAGAGATCTTAAAGATGCTAAGCCTAAAAGAATAAAATTAAAGAGTGAAGAGATTGCAGCATGTTTGAGTGACTTTGCAGATTCTTTAGTTGAAATGATTTATCTAGTTTTGGAAAAAACTCCACCAGAGTTATCAAGTGATATTAAAAATGATGGCTTTATTCTCACAGGTGGAATGGCAAAGGTAAAAGGACTTGGAGAATATATTGAAAAGAAAATAAATTTGAAGGCAAATGTATCTGATAATCCAGACCTTGATGCAATAAAAGGTGCGGGTTTAATTATGGAAAATCCAGATAGATTTTTAAAATATCAAAGTAGGTAAATATGTCATATAGAAGAAAAAAGAAAAACAACAAATCTTTTATAGTAACAGTAGCGCTTTTAGTTGTATTGATTTTTGTATCTAGTTTTTCTGATGGTTTAGCAAAGGCTGGTAATAATGTTACAAATACAATTTTTAAGCCATTTAATAAGATTTCTTATTCTATTTCATCAGAATTAATAAAGGCAGTTGAAGATACAATTGGATCTAAACAAACTAGGTCAGAAATTGAGAAGTTAAAGATTGAAAATAAAAATTTATTAAAAGAAAATGCAAATTTGATGGAGATAATTAATAGGAAAGATTTTCTAAAAGCTGAAAAAGATGCTATAAATGACAATGAATATTCTTATCTTAAAGCTCAAATAATTAGTTCAGATGTAAAAAGTATGCAGGAATCTTTTTTTATTGATAAGGGAAGTAAAGACGGATTAAAAGTTAATGACGTTATACTTCAAGCTATTGGTGATAGTGAATATTCATCAGCAGTTATTGGAAAAGTTGTAAAAGTTAATTCTACAACAAGTAAAGTCGAAACAATAAAAAATTCTTCAAATGATGTTTCATTTATCAATTCTAGAAGTGGAGATTATGGAGTAATTGATGATTACAAAAATAAATCTATAAATGGTTATATGTTAGAAGTTGATAGTGATGTGAAAAAATCAGATATTATTTTAACAAGTGGAATTGGTGGAGTATATCCAAAGGGTTTATATTTAGGAGAAATATCAAATGTTTATATGAGCAAAGATTCTTTAAGAAAAAATGTAAATATAGATTCTCCAGTAGACTTTACTCACTTATATAGAGTTTTAGTTCTTAGAAGGTAGGTTGAATTATGAATAAATTAAAAACTTTTATAATAGCTTTTATAACATTTATTTTGCAAATAACGGTATTTTCGAAAATAGATATTTTTGGAGCTAATGTAAATATAGTTATAGGTTT
>URRX01000051.1 GCA_900550345.1 uncultured Anaerococcus sp.
GTGTTTTTATTTTAATAAAATATAATAGTATTTCTACCATATTTACTTTACTATAATAATAAATAAAAATAAATAACTTAGAAATTGACAAAATCTTTTTTGTATTATAGAATAATTTTATGATAAAAATTAACATTTAAATTTATTTAGATAATCAATAAAAAGGAGATAGAAATGAAAGAAAATAAATCAATTAGGCTACCATCATATTTTGAAGCTATTTTACCAATTATTACTATGGTTTCATTAATGATTTATGTATTTGCTTTTGCTAAGGAAAAAGTTGATGGTAATTTAGAACAAATTTATGATGGGGCACATATGCCTTTAATTTGTGGAATTATTGTGGCTTGTATGGTTGGAATTAAATGTGGGCATACTTTTAAAGAAATGGTATCGGGAATGATCGAAAGAATTACTACAACTTTAGATGCAATTTTAATCTTACTTACAGTTGGTTTACTAATTTCTTCATTTATGATTAGTGGAACTATTCCTGCCTTAATTTATTATGGATTGGAATTATTAAATCCAAAATTATTTTTGCCAATTGGTTGTATTATTACAGCTATTGTTGGACTTGCTTGTGGATCATCTTGGACTGCTACAGCAACTATTGGAATAGCTTTTATGACAATTGGACAAGGTCTTGGAATAAATCCTGCAATTACTGCCGGTATGGTAATTTCTGGCGCTTATATTGGAGATAAATTTTCACCTTTATCTGATACGACAAATCTCGCTGCTGGGGTTTCAAAAACTGGATTGTTTGACCATGTAAGAGCGATGATTTCTACTACCGGACCTGTTTTTATTATCTCATTAATTTTATATACAATTTTGGGACTTAGAGCTAATATAGTTAATTATGACCCAACAATAGCCGAAGAAATTAAAACATCACTTGCAAATAATTTTAATTTAAATCCTTTAGTTTTACTACCAATTGTAATTATTGTTATGGTTTGTGTATTTAGAATTGAAGGACTAATTGGAGTAATGTTATCTGTATTTGTAGGCATAATTTTTTCTCAAATTTTTCAAGAAACAAAGTCACTTGCTGAAATATTTTCAATCCTACATTATGGACCTGAAATCGAAACAGGTAATAAATTTGTAGATGCAGCACTTGCAAAAGGTGGTATGGATAATCAAATGTGGACTATAAATTTGATTTTATTAGCAGTTTCTTTTGGGGGAGCTTTAGAAAAATCAGGAGTTGTAGAAAAGTTATTTTCACAATTAAAAGAAAAAATAAATTCAATTGTAGGTCTTGTTTTTACAACAATGGCTACTTCAATTTTCTGCGATGCAACCATGTGTGATCAATTTTTAGGAATTGGTGTTCCAGCTCCCTTATATGAAGATAAATATGACGAGATGGGTCTTTCAAGAAATCTCCTATCAAGAACCTTAGAAGATGCAGGAACTTTGTGGGCAGTAATGTTTCCATGGACAGCTTGTGGTGCATATCAAATGAAAACTTTAGGAGTAAATCCACTTTATTATTTCCCATTTGCTTTTGTAAATCTTCTAAGCCCTGTTTACGCACTTGTAACAGCATATTTTAAAAGAAATATATTTTGGGCAGATGGATCTTACACAAATATTTTTGGAAAAACAAAAATGAAAAAGAAAGCTCGTGCTCCTAAAGAAGTAGAAGAATATGCAATAAATCAATTAGATAAATTAAGAAAAGAAGGAAAAGCTCCGTATATTTCATAAATAAAAAATAAAGCTATCTTGTAACTTTCTAATTTTTTAATAAATATGTATATTATTTTTCCAAAAGGGTATATTTATAGATGAATATTTACTAAATTTTAAATAGATAATAAAGATTATTTTGAAATTTTGGAGGTTAATATGAATTTAAAAGATTTTACTAAAAAAGAACAAAGTGAAATAGAAGAAGGATTATCTACAGCTGAAATAAGTGATAAAGAGGCAGGGGAGAAAATTTTAGCTTTAGTTCCACAAGAATGGATTAAAAAAATTCCATTTTTTGTAAGAAAACATTCAACGACAAAAACAATTGAAAAAAATAGAAAATGAATATCCAGAACTTTACAAAATCGCAAAAAAACCTGGAAAATTACCAGAAAAAGAAGGTGAAGAACTTAGGAAAATTATTACCAGTATTTTTGAAGAAAAAATGAAAAAACATAATATTAAATAATAAAAATCAAACAAAAGTGATGGATTTACTTTTGTTTGATTTTTTTAATTTTATAGAAGATAACTAAAAACAGTTGATAATATAAATATTTATTATAATACTTTACAACCTTAACTTTGTTATTTAAGATTAAAACGTCTAAGGTTTTAACACTTTTGGAACTTTATTAAAAATTCCTGTAACCATTAAAGCTATAGCTCCATCACCAGTTACGTTACATGCAGTTCCAAAAGAATCTTGGAGGGCAAAGATTGAAAGCATTAGGGCTGTTCCTGTATCATTGAAGCCTATAACAGAAGTGATTAAACCTAAACTTGCGACTACTGTTCCACCCGGAACACCAGGTGCGGCTATTGCAAATATTCCTAGTAAAAATATAAAAATAAGCATATTTGTAGTAGGTGGTAAAGATCCTGTGAGTATCTTTGAAACTGTCATTACAAAAAATACTTCTGTCAAAACTGATCCACAAAGGTGGGTATTTGAGCAAAGTGGAATTACAAAGTCTCTAATTTTTGGGTCTAAAGTTTTAGATTTTCTAGCACACTTTAAAGCTACTGAAAGGGTAGCTGCTGATGACATTGTTCCTAGAGCTGTTAGATAGGCAGGTAAATAATATTTGAAAACTTCTTTTGGATTTGTTTTAGAAAAAATTCCTCCCAAAGTGTACAAGAGTGTCATCCAAATAAAGTGTCCAACAATAACAATTAAAATAATTTTCAAAAATACTGGCAATTCTTGTAAAACTACTCCTTCATAAGCTAAGACTGCAAAAGTAGAAGCTATGTAAAAGGGAAGCATATTAATTACTACTACATCTACAATTTTTAAAACTATATTATTAAGTTCTAATAATAAATTTTCCCAAGTTTGAGATTTTGTAAGAATTACAGCAATTCCAAAAATAATTGATGTAACAAGAGCAGTCATTACAGGCATTATTGGATCAATTGATAATTTAAAAATTGATTCTGGGATTTCCTTAGCTCCTGCAACATTAGATGCTATGTTTAAATGAGGAATAATGGCCTTTCCTGCCACAAAAGAAAATGTTCCTGCACCTACTGATGAAATATAGCAAATTAAAAGTGTTACTGTTAAAATTTTTCCTGCATTTTCTTTAAGTGAAACAATTGCAGGCGTTACAAAACCAAGAATAATTAAAGGAACAATATAGCCTATCATATCGCCAAGAATAGTTTTTATTGAACTAACAACTAAAATCGCAGATTCATTTGCAATCTGTCCAATAAAAATACCAACAACAATTCCCATCACTAGTTTAAAAACTAATGAATTGAAAAAGCTTTTCTTTTTCATTTTTTATACCTCTTTCATTCAATTTAATAATACTTTACATTAAGAAAAGACAATTACAATATTATAATAGCATTTTATTGTAATAAAATATATTATTTATAAAGTTCTGCTTGACTTAAATACATTTTTTTGTAAAGCCCATTATTTTTCAATAGTGTATAATGATTTCCATTTTCTGTAATTTTTTTATTATCACAAACAATAATCCTATCAGCATACTTTGTTGATGAAAGCCTGTGAGAAATAAAAAGTGAAGTTTGTCCTTTTGAAATGTCTAGCATTTTTTTAAAAATTTCTTCCTCGCTTCTTGGATCAAGAGCACTAGTCGGCTCATCCATTATAAAAAATTTTCCTTCGTGTACCATAGATCTTGCAAGGGCAAGTTTTTGTCCAATTCCTCCAGAAGGCTCAACAGATTTTTTTGAAAAAAGGAAAGTTAAAAATGTATCTTCTTTATCTACAAGTTTATCAACCCAAGATTTCAAATTCAAAAGATAAAAAGATTCTTCCATTTTTTCTCTTTGATAACTTGTAATTTTATCTAATAAATTTGCAGAAATATTTTCAGAAATTGTAAAGGGGAATAGTCTAAAATCTTGAAAAGTTGGAGAGAGGATTTTGTAATATGTTTTTGTATCAATATCATTTATATTAATCCCATTCAAATAAATATTTCCTTTTGTAGGCTTATAAAATTTGCACAAAAGTTTTACAATTGTAGATTTTCCAGCACCGTTTTTCCCAACAAGGGCTACGGTTTCTCCATTTTTAATTTCAAAAGAGCAATTTTCTAAAATGTATTCTTTTGATTTTGGATATTTAAAGCTAACATTATCAAATTTAATAGTGATTTTTTCTGTGTTTATTTTTTTAATTTTTCCCTCATCAAAATTTTCTTCTTTTTGATTTAAAAAATCAAATAAGCTTTGAAGCTGAGCATTAAAGGCGATTACTTGGGCATAATTTTTTTGTATTTCCTTGCTTGCATTTATTAAACTTATTAATGAGTTAAAATATAAAGTAAAATCAGCAAGGCTTATGTCTTTTTCTATAAGCTTTACTACAAGAAAAAACAAAGATCCAAGAATAGAAAAATTAGAAAATACATTCATAAGCCCAACATAAATCCCATTTTTTGTATAATATGCGCTGGAATTTTTGACCAATTTTTGGTGAAAAATTTCAGATTTTTTTAAAATAAAATCTTCTCCATTATAAATTTTTATATCTTTAAAATACCTGTGATCTTGAGAAAAATTTACAAAAAATCTGTAAGCCCTTAGTTCTGGAATATCATTTTTTTGGTGGTCTAATTCATTTTTCTTTATCAATTCTACAATTTTTTTATTTAAGAGTATTAAAATAAGTACTACAAGTACAACAAAAACCGACAAGTTCATAAGAACTATTAAAGAAAAAATACCTGTAATTGTAGAGTTTATTATTATTGCAAATAAATCATATATTTTAAAAATTTCGAATATTGCATAATGAGCTTTTTCCATCTCATCTTGAACTTTTTTGCTATCCGATTTTTCTATTGGAAGCTTAATAGCCTTTTCGCTTAATTTAAAAGTATAGACATCAAAAAAAGATTCAAAAGATTCTGTGAGTAAGTTTGCATTTAGCCTGTTGATTAGCCCCCTAATCAAATCGAAAATCAAAACTAGAAAAGCAATTATAAAAATTATTTTTAATCTTTTTTGTCCGTATATTTCATCAATTATTAACTTGGGTGCAATTATAGAAAAAATAGGAAGTATTCCCATAATAAGGGAAAATATTACAAATTTTTTGATGAAATTTTTTTGTATTTCATCTATTTTTTTAAATAATTTTAAAATATTTTTCATACTTTCTCCTTATAATTTTTTGCTTGAAGATTGTATAAATCTTTGTAATCAGAATCACTTATCATAAGTTCTTCATGACTTCCTGTAGATTTTATTTCTCCATCTTTTAGATAGATTATCCTATTGCAAAATTTAGTTGATGCAAGACGATGGGATATAAAAATTGATGATTTATCTTTTGTTAAATCATTATACAAGGTGTGTAATTCTCTTTCTGCAAGAGCGTCAAGTTGGGCGGTTGGTTCGTCTAAAATTAAAAGTTTTGAAGAATTTTTTACAATACTTCTTGCTAGATATAATTTTTGCTTTTGCCCACCAGAAAGATCAACTCCATCATCATCCAAAATTCTAAGCAAAGTTTGATCATCTTTTTTGTCATAAGATTCTATAATTTTATCCAAATGAGTAAGCTCATAAGTTTTTTCTAGATTTTTATTAGAATCATTTAACAAAATATTTTCTTTAATAGAAAATGGAAAAATTTGAGAATCTTGAAAGACAGCTGAAAGCAAGCTGTTATAATCATAATCTAGTTTTTTGAAATTTTTACCATTAATAAAAATTTCCCCTTTATAAGATTTATAAAAACCTGCAAGAATAAGAGCAAGGGTGGATTTTCCAGCTCCATTTTCTCCGACTAAGGCTATTGATTCATTATTGTTGATTGTCAAGTTTATGTTTTTTAGGACATATTTATCAGAGTTTGGATATTTAAATGATAAATTTACTAGGTCAATTTTTAAATTTTTTGGTAAATTTTTATTTTCAAAAGATTTTTGATAAGGATTTATAATTTTAAAAAACGGTTTAAATCTTGTAAGATTATCAAAAAAATCATTAAAAATCCACATAAACAAATTGTTAAAATTTACAAAAGCTAAAATTGCTGTAAAATAAACATAAAAATCTCCAAGGTCAAGCTTTCCACTCATTAAATTTGTGATAAGCCAATATATAATAAGAGCATCTCTAATAAAATTTATAAGTCTTACAAGGCTATAAATTTTAAAGGTTTTTTTATCTGTCCTAATTAGATAGGCTATTCTATCTTGGTTGGTTTTCTTGTAAAAACTTTTAAAAACATTTATAAAATCAAAAATTAGTATATCTTGTTTTGATAAAGGAGATCTTAGTTCATTATTTAATTTTGCAAATTTATTGTAGTTTTCGTTTTGGTCATTCCAAAATTTAGAAAATTCTTGAGGTATTTTATTTGCAATAATAGTTGAAATTATTGTCAAAGTAATTATCAAAGATAAAATTATTCCACCAATTTTTAAAAAAATCCACAAAAATCCTGCAATAGAAGTTAGGGATGCTAAAAATTCTGGCAAAGTCATCATCACAGCACCTGCTCCTAAAAATGGACTGTCGACAGCCTTATTGGCACTATTTATTTTTTCAGATTCTAATTTTTTCATTTTTTCTTCGTAGGGAAGGTAGAGGGCGTATTTTGTTACCATATTCATATATTTATATCTGATATTATTCATTTTCATACGGTAATTTCCTATGATAAAAGATTCGAAAAAGCTTATAATCGTTGATAAGACAAATAATAAAATAAAAAAGCCTAACATAAAATCAAGTCCATTTTGATAATTTTTTAATATGTAGGCAGGCGAAATAATCCATATAAATGGTTTTAAGCCGATAAATATGGAGTAAAGTATGATTAATAAATACATGCTTGGCTCATACTTAGCCATTGATTTAAAAATATATTTTAATTCTTTCATAAAAAGCCTAAACGGCATCCTCCTTGTTTTAGTAAGTCAAGGAGCTTTTCCTCACTTACAAGTTACAAATTTCCTCACTATTTTTAATATTATTGTTCATTTTTCTTCTCCTTTCTTTAAAGCTAATTTAATATTAGCAATTTAATTTAATGAAGTCAAAAAAAGATGGTAAAACCACCTCGGTCTATTGAAAAAGTATATAAATCCTCATGCTAAGAATATCATACGGAAAAAATTGATTTGATTTCTAATTTAAAAATTCCTGAAAAATCGCACTGTTTGAGAGCGTAGCTCGAGTTTGCGATTTTATAATTTTGAAATTTAGAAATCAACAATTTTTGGAGTCAGATATTCGTGCTTGAGGGTTTATAAACGCTCTGAGACTGTTAAAACCATCTTAATTTTCTAATATTTCTATTGCACATTTTAAACCATCAAGAGCTGATGATATTATTCCACCTGCGTATCCTGCTCCTTCACCAATCGGTCTTAGATTTTTAAATTTTAAGCTAGAATAATTTTTATTTCTTTCAATTCTAATTGGACAAGAAGTCCTTGTTTCAACTCCAGTTAAAATTGCATCATCATGGGAAAAAGCTTTCATTTTTTTTGAAAAATCAATTAGGGCAAGTTTTATGGCTTCGTTGATTTTTTCTGGATAAATCTCATTTAAATCTGCAAATTTATAAGAAGGTTTATAAGTTGGCTCTATTTCTCCCAAATCTTTTGAAACTTCTCCATTTATAAAATCTCCAACTTTTTGAACAGGAGCTGTATAATTTCCTCCACCAAGCTTGTATGCTTTCTCTTCTATTTCTCTCTGAAATTTTATACCAGCAAGATTATCATGACCCAAAATTTCTGGTCCAATAGCACAAACAATGGCAGAATTTGAATTATAATTTCCCCTGTCATGATAGCTCATCCCATTTACACAAAGTCGATTTTCTTCGCTTGATGCTGGAACAACATATCCACCTGGGCACATACAAAAAGTATAAACAGAAATATTTTTCTTCTTATCAAAATATTTAATGGCATATGAGGCTTGTGGAAGTCTATCATCAATAATTTTAAATTGGCTAAAATTAATATCTTTTTGCAAGTGTTCAATCCTAAATCCAACGGCAAAATTCTTTTGACTTATATCGACATACTTATCAAGCATTATAAAAGTATCACGAGAAGAATTGCCCAAGGCAAGAATATATTCGTCCGCTTTGTATTCATTTTTATTTGTAAGTAGGGATTTTATCTGACCATTTTTAATTTTTAAATCGTTAAAAATTTCATTAAAATGAAAATCTCCACCCATTTCAATTATTTTTTTCCTAATATTTATGATAACTTTTCTTAAAAGATCTGTTCCAACATGAGGCATTTGGGTGTATAAAATATCTTCTGGAGCACCATTTTCAACTAAAATTTTAAAAACTTCCCTAGACCTTTTATCCTTTGACCTTGAAGTTAATTTCCCATCAGAAAAAGTTCCAGCTCCTCCTTCACCAAATTGAATATTTGACTCAGGATTTAATTTTAAATTTTTAATAAAATTGTCTATAGTTTTCACCCTATCTTCAATTTTTTCTCCTCTTTCAATAATAGTAACTTTAACACCATTTTTACAAAGAGCGTATGCGCAAAAAAGTCCAGATGGCCCAGAACCTACAATTACAGCAGATTTTACTTTATTTTTATTTGATAAATCTAAATCTTCTTCAACAAATACATCAATATCATTTTTTAATTTTTTTATAGTTTTTTTATTAATTTCACAATCAACCAAGACTTGATAAACATAAAAAATACCACGCCTTGCATCGATTGATTTTTTATAAATTTTAAAAGAATCAATTTTTCTTTTGATTTTTTCTTCAATGTACTTTTTCAAATTTTCATGATTATCCAATTCGTATGGAATTTTAATATTTCTAATTATATACATAAGACATCCTTTCCTACTAAT
>URRX01000052.1 GCA_900550345.1 uncultured Anaerococcus sp.
TGGGCCGCCTGGCACTGGAAAAACCAGTATTGCCAGCGCAATCGCTGGTTCAACATAAGTATTCCACCAATTAATTCCCTTTCATTAGGTACTTCCTTCAAAAATATAAATCCAAATAAAGCAGCAAAAACGGCTTCTAAGGATAAAATCAAACTTGAAATTGTAGGATCAGTATCTTTTTGTGCAACTATTTGTAATGTATAACCTAAACCTGAAGAAAATACTCCCATGTATAAAATAGCAAAAATTCCTTTAATAACAAGGTCTAATTCTGGTTTTTCAAATAATATCATCAAGAATAATGAAACAAGGCTTGCAACAAAAAATTGAAGCATAGACATCTTTACACTATCTGATTTAACTGAGTAATGATCAATAAATAAAATATGAAAAGCAAAAAACAAAGATCCAATAAAAATTAAAATATCTCCCTTATTTATAGAAAATCCATCTTCAACTTTTACAGTCAATAAATAAAGACCAATTAAAGCCAAAATTATAGCAATAGCTGTTTTTTTAGAAACTTTTTTTCCCATAAAAATAGCAATAATCGGAACAATTACAACATACAAACTTGTAATAAATCCTGCTTTTCCACTTGTTGTAAAATAGACTCCAGTTTGTTGAAAACTTACAGCAATAGCCATGACAAGACCTGTGGTAATTCCTCCTCTAATAGTAGCTGTTTTGGTTATAGAATTTATTTTTTCCCTTGTTTTGTTTTTTCTAACAAATGCATAAATCAGAAGAAATAATCCAGCAGTTAGATTTCTTAAAAAGTTAAAAGTAAATGGCGGTATGTACTCACTTCCCAATTTTTGTGCAATAAACGCAAATCCCCAAATAAAGGAAGTTAAAAATAAAAGTAATTCTCCTCTATGCTTATTTTTCATATTTACTCCTACAAATTTGATTTTTATTTTTGTTTGCTTGTATTATATCAGAAAATTTATTTTTTGTAATATTTTTTAATAAAAATAATAAAAATTAAATCAAATTTGCTTAACTTAGATGAATTATTAATTTTATTTGTCATATATATGCATATTTTATTATTTATAAAAGTAAAATAAAAAAACTCTAATAAAGAATTTATCTCAATTAGAGTTTTAATTTATAAATCAAACAAAGACATTTGATTTTCTTCTTGCAAATTGTTTATTATATCTAAATTTTTTAAAGAGTTTAAAGCATTTTTATTTAATGATGTTCTTTTTTTCAAATCCTCTATTGAAATAAATTTTGCTTTTTCCCTTTCTTCTACAACATCTTTTGCCATCGCTTCTGAAACATCATCAACTGCAGAAAGTGGTGGTAAAATTTCTCCATCTTCATCCAAAATAAATTTAATAGCCTCTGACTTATATAAGTCTGCTTTTTTTATTTTAATATCTCTAGCAGCCATCTCTTCAGCAACTTCCAACAAAGATCTTAGATTTTTTTCTCTTTGTGTTGGTTTTTCTAACTGATTTATTTCATTCAAAGCATATTGGATTGACTTTAATCCTTTTACTATAACTGAATATTGAAAATCATTTAGTTTTGTTGAAAAATATGTTGCATAAAAAGCTTTTGGATAATAAACCTTGTAATAGGCAATCCTATAACTCATCAAACAATAAGCAACCGCGTGAGCTTTCGGGAAAAGATATTTTATTTTCAAACAAGAATCAATATACCAATCTGGAACATTATTTTCTTTCATATATGATAAAGTTTCTTCTGATAAAGTTTTTCCTTTTCTTACTTTTTCCATTATTTGGAAAGATTTTTTCTTATCAAGTCCTAGATTAATCAAAGAATTCATGATGTCATCACGAGTTGAAATTATTTGATCAAATCCTGCTGTTTTTGATTTTACCAAATCCTGAGCATTATTTAGCCACACATCAGTACCATGTGAAAGACCAGAAATTCTAGTCATTTCAGAAAATTTGGTTGGAAAAGTATCTTTTAACATCCCTCTTACAAAAGATGTACCAAATTCTGGAATTCCTAAAGTTCCTATCTCATTATTTGAAAAATCATATTTTATATTTAATGGTTTGGTTGAAGAGAAAATATTCATTACATTTTCATCATCCATTTGAAGTTTTAAAGGATCTGTATTTGTTAAATCTTGTAGACTTCTAATAATTGTAGGAACATCATGGCCCAATAAATCCAGTTTTAAAATTACTCCATGCATCATGTTGTAGGTAAAATGAGTTGTTTTTATATCATCTTTTCCATCATCTGCTGGATATTGAACAGGAGAAAAATCATAAATATTTTTATCATTTGGCACTATCATAAGACCACCTGGGTGTTGACCAGTTGTTCTTTTTACATCAAAAAGTCCTCTTTGATATTTTCGAATTTGTGCATTACTTAATGTGAGATCATTATCTTCCATATATTTTTTGATATACCCAAAAGCTGTATTGTCTTTTATAGTTCCAATAGTTCCTGCCCTAAAAACTTTTCCCTCACCAAATAATTCTTCAGTATATTTGTGAATTGTTGGTTGATATTCTCCAGCAAAATTCAAATCAATATCTGGTTCCTTATCTCCTTCAAAGCCTAAGAAAACTTCAAAAGGAATATCGTGACCGTCCTTATTCATCTCTGTCCCACATTTTGGACAAGTTTTATCTGGCAAATCTATTCCAGCTCCAATAGATCCATCAGTTATAAATTCTGAATGTTTACATTTAGGACAAATATAATGAGGAGCAAGTGGATTTACTTCTGTAATATTTGCCATGGTTGCTGCAAAAGATGAACCAACAGAGCCTCTTGATCCAACTAAATATCCATCTTCATTTGATTTTTCTACAAGCTCTTTTGCAATTATATATAAAACAGCGTAACCATTTGAAATTATAGAATCAAGTTCTTTGTCTAGTCTAGTTTTTACAAGCTCAGGAAGAGGATCTCCATAAATTGATATAGCTTTTTCATAAGTAGTATCTTTTAATCTTTTATCAGATCCTTCAATTTTTGGTGGAAAAGTCTCATGAGGAATAGGCATAATGCTTTCCAAACTATCAGAAATTTTTATTGTATTATCAATTACAACTTCCATTTTAGTTTTATCATCTAGATAATAAAATTCATCAAGCATTTCTTTGGTAGTTTTTAAATAATAAAGAGGATTATTTTCTTTGTAATGGAAAAACTGTCCCTTGTGAAGAATATTTCTAAGAACATAATCTTTCTTATCCATATATCTTACAGAACCAGTTGCAACGACTAACTTATTGTGTTTTTGTCCTAAATCAATTATTTTTTTATTTATTTCAATAATTTGATCTTTATTTCTAATTGATCCATTTTCCAAATCATCAGCAAATACCCCCAATGCCTCTATTTGGAAAAAATCAAAAAACTCGCAGATTTTATCAATTTTTTCTTCTGCATAATTATCTCTTATAGCCTTAAATAATATCCCATCTTTTCCACCTGATCCAATTATTAAACCTTCTTTATTTTCACTTATTAAATCATATGGGGTCTTTGCTTCCATATTAAAATATTTCATTCTAGAATCTGAAATTATTTTATAAAGATTTTTAAGACCCTTATAATTTTTAGCAAAAATAATTGATGAGAAATTTTCATGACGAGAAATAGGCCATTTTGTTTTTATAGAATTAATTTTTTCAAGACTTAAATCTTTATTTTTTTCTTTAATTTTTTCAAATAATTTTATAAATACTTTTGCAGTAGTCATAGCATCATCGCTTGCCCTGTGGTGATTAAATGGCCCTACTGCTAATTTTTTTGCTAGTTTATCAAGAGAAAATCTTCCCATATTTGGGAAAACTGCTCTTGCCATTGGCAAAGTATCCAAATAAACTGGTTCAAATTCATAAGATAAATTATCGCAAGCTTCTTTTATAAAACCAATATCAAAATCTGTATTTTGCCCTACAAAATAAGCATCCTTTGAAAATTCCAAAAATTTTGGTAATATTTCATCAATTTTTGGCTTATCCATAACCATTTCATTTGTAATTCCAGTAAGTTCAACTACCTTTTCAGGAATCATTTTTTCAGGATTTACAAGTTCATTAAAAACTTCAACAATTTCTCCATTTTCAATCTTTACCGCACCAATTTCTGTGATTTTATCAGAATATTTATAAAGACCTGTTGTCTCCAAATCAAAAACTATAAATCTTTGATCTTTTAAATTCCTTATATCATTTATTTTTTTATTGTAATTATTGGTTAAAATCCTTAAATTTTTATCAACCAACAAAAGCTCTGCCCCTGCTAGCATTTTTATGTCATTTTTTCCAAGCTTGTCATACATATCTGGAAGGGCTTGTAAAGTTTCAGTATCGGTAATTCCACAAGCTGTATGGCCCCAAGATTTTAATTTTTTTGAAAGCTCATCCATGTCAACAAAACCATCAAGGTTGGTCATTTTTGTATGAATTTCAATCTCTACTCTTTTTTTAGGATAAGTGTCAAGCCTTTCTTTTTTTTCACACTCTTGCATAGAATTAACTGTGAAAACATCTTCGTGAGAGTATCCATCATAATTTAAAACACCTTGAACTCTTACCGCCATATTTTCTTTTAAATTATCTAGTTTCGCTTTATTTCTTGGTTGAATAAACATCTTACAAGCTATAGCATCTGTTTCGTCTTCGAGGTCAAAAGAATAGATAAAATTCCCTCTTTTTGACTCAAAAATATCTATTCCAAAAATTTCACCTTTTAAAGATAAATTCATTCCCTTTTTGTCATAAATTTCTTCAATTTTAAATTCATCTGCCTTAATGTTTCTTCCATATTTTAAAACTTCTGATGGATCTTTTTCTTTTTTATCTGATTCTTTTTTATTATTTCTAGCATTTTGAATCATATTTTCAAGCTCAATCTTTTTTAAATCTCTAAGGCTTGATGTTTTTTCTTCTTTTGTATTCTCGTCTTTTTTATTTTCAGTATTTGGCAGATCAAAAATATCTTTGTTTTCTTTATTTTCTATAGCTTGATCATTTTTATTTTCTACAATCTCTTCTACTTGATTTTCATAACCTGTTTCATAAAAATCTGGAAGAGGTTGATTTTCATAAAATTCTTCAATTGGATTTGTTTTTTCTTCTTTTTCTTTTATATCTTCGTACTTTAAAGCTAAATTTACATAGGAAAAATATTTTTCTAATTTTTCTTCAATTTCTTTTTCTTTTTTTCCTAAAATGACTAATTTTAATTTATTTAATTTTTTTGAATATATAGCATCTTTAATATAGTAATCTTTGTCTGTATCTATAAGTGATTTTAGACTAATTTTCATTTTTCTCATCTTTCAAAATTTCTTCAATAAGACTGTCTACTATTTCTTCTTGTTTTACTTTTTTGATTGTTATTCCTTTTTTAAATAAAAATCCATATCCTTTTGCACAAGCAATTCCATAATCTGCTTCTTTTGCTTCACCTGGTCCATTTACAGGACATCCCATTATGGCAACTTTTAAATTTAAATTTAATTTATCAAGCCTATCACTTGCTTCATTTACAATTTCATCCAAATTTACGCTTGTTCTTGAGCAAGTTGGACAAGAAACTAGATCAATACCATCACGTCTAAGTCCCAAAGATTTTAAAATTGTTTTTCCTGCTTTTACTTCTTGAAGAGGATCTCCAGTAATTGAAACTCTAATTGTATCACCAATTCCATCTTTTAAAAGTGATCCCATTCCAATTGAAGATTTTACTAAAGCTTGATAAAGAGGGCCAGCTTCTGTAACTCCTAAATGAAGTGGATAATCACAAAGAGCTGAAATTTTTCTATTTACATCTATCATTGTATTTACATCCGATGATTTAATGGAGATAACAATGTCATAAAAATCTAAATCTTCTAAAACTTTTACTTCTTCAAGGGCAGAATAAACTAGGCTATCTACATTTACCCCATGATATTTTTCAATCATATCCTTATGAACTGATCCTGAGTTTACTCCTATTCTTATAGGAATATTTTTCTCCTTACATTTTTCAACCAAAATCTTAACCTTATCACTTCCTCCAATATTTCCTGGATTTATTCTTAAACAATCACATCCATTTTCTACTGCTGCAAGTGCTAGTTTATAATCAAATTGTATATCCGCTACAAAGGGAAGATTTGTTCTTTTTTTTATTTCAGAAATTGCCTTTGCATCTTCAATAGAATTTATAGCAGATCTTGAAATATCACAGCCTGCTTTTTCAAAGTCATTAATTTGATCTACAACTTCCTTTATATTTTTTGTTTCTTTAGTTGTCATTGATTGGATAGAAATAGGAGATCCTCCTCCTATGGCTACATCTCCTACATATACTTTTCTAGTTTTTTTCAATTTTTACTCCTTAAAATAAATTAATTAAATCTTTAATTGTAACTAAAAGGATCAATCCCAATAAAAAGATAAATCCTCCTATTGTAAATTTTTCTTCTATTTTTTTGTTTATTCTTTTTTTAGTAATCATTTCAAATAATGATGTGAAAATTTTTGACCCATCAAGAGCTGGAATTGGAAGTAGGTTAAAAAATCCTAAATTTACACTAATATATCCCAAAAAGAAAATAAGATTCATAATTCCAAGATTTGCTTGTCTACCCATTTCTTTTACAACTCCAACAGGTCCTGAAAGTGCTGAAAATCCTAATTTTCCTGTAAATAAATTTTTTAGAACAATAACCATCATCGAAATCATAGATCCAACTTGTTTTGTTCCAATTATTATTGATTCAAAAAATCCTACTTTTTGATTTTTTGGTATAAAACCAAGAATTGGTCTTTTATCTTCAAACTTTACTTTTACACTTTTATCAATATATTTATTATTTCTTTTTAATGTAACAGAAATTTTATCATCTTTTTTATGATTTTTATAAAAATCTTCCAAGTTTTTAGAAATATCAGAAAACTCATTAATTTCTTTATTATTAACTTTATAAATTTCATCATTTATTTTAAATCCTTGACTTTTTATTGGTGAGTTTTCAGTGAATTCTTTGATTTTTGTTGACGGCTTTCCAGTATTAAATGCTACAAAAGAAAATAATAAACAAGCAAAAATCAAATTTATTAAAGGTCCTGCAAGTATAGTAAAAAATCTTTTGTAGGCAGGTGCCTTATCAAATGATCTCTCATCATTACTTTCATCGTCCTCACCTTCCATAGCACAATATCCACCAATTGGAAATAAATTTACAGAATAAAGAGTTTCTCCCTTTTGTTTTGCAAAAATTTTAGGACCCATTCCTATTGCAAATTCATTTACCTTGATTCCACTTTTTTTTGCAACGATAAAATGTCCAAACTCATGAATCAAAATCAAAAATAAGAACATTATTATCGAAATAATAACAGATTTCATTTTACTCCTTAACTTATATTAATGTAAATAAATATAGGCAAGGACTTATAAATAAGATTGAATCAAACCTATCCAAAATCCCACCATGACCAGGAATCAAATTTCCATAATCTTTTATATTACATTTTCTTTTTATAAATGACGCTACCAAATCTCCAGTTTCTGACAAAAATGCAGCAATTGCAGTAAAAATAATTACTAATAATATATTTTTGTCAAGATTTACATAATTTACATAAATTAAATTTAAAATCACAGCTCCACAAACTCCACCAATAAATCCTTCAATGGTTTTATTAGGAGAAATAGATTCAAGTGATTTTATTTTATGTTTGCCAATAGTTGAGCCTGTAAGATAAGCAAAAGTATCTGATCCCCAAGCTATTACATATAACATATAAAGATAGACTTTATTATTAATTCTTATTGCACTAGACATGAAAATAGAAACATAAGTCACTACAAATAAAAGTGCAAAAAAATCTTCCATCCTATATTTTTTATTAAAAATCATAAATACAAAAATTGCTATGAGTATAGATGTAAAACCAAACATAAATAAATTTTGATGGTTACTAAAGGCATTTATTACAAAAAATAAATTTATTATCATAGCAAATTTTAAGGGAACATTAAATGATATATTTTTAAGTGCATTTACCAATTCTTTTACAGCAAGGCAAGAGAAAATCCCAAAACCAATTGCAAAATAAATACCTCCAAAATAAGTTATTGCAATTAATAAAAAAAGAATTATTCCTCCACCAAATAATCTTTTAGCTAAGTTCATTTAATCCACCATACCTTCTATCTCTTCCATAAAAAGAATCAACAGCCTTATCCAAATCTTTTTTTGAAAAATCTGGCCACAAAACTTCTGTAAAATAATATTCAGTATAAGCCATTTGGTAAATTAAGAAATTTGAAATCCTAAGATCTCCCCCAGTTCTAATCAAAAGATCAGGATCTGGCATATTTTTTGTATAAAGATAATTTGAAATATCATCTTCATCAATTTTTTCAAAATCAATCCCATCTTTTACCATATCTTTGAAGGCTTTTACAATTTCCATTCTGCCCCCATAATTTATAGCCATATTCAAAACTAGTTTGTCATTATTTTTTGTTAATTCACAAACATCAAGACAAGCTTTCATAGTTTTTTCTGGAAGTTTTGATATATCTCCAATTATATTTAATTTTACTTCATTTTCCATAAGTAACTTTGTCTTATCTTTTATAAATTTTGCCAATAATTTCATCAAATAATTGACTTCAATCTTAGGTCTTTTCCAATTTTCAGTAGAAAATGCATAAAGAGTTAGATATTTTATACCTTTTTCCTTTGCATAAAGAGCAATATCAACAACATTTTCAGATCCTTCCTTGTGACCCATAGATCTTGGCATATTTCTATTTTTTGCCCATCTACCATTTCCATCAAGAATTATAGCAAGATGGTTTAATTCTTTTTCTTTCATACACCCTTCTTTCTGATTTTATCTCTATATGATTATACCATAAGAAAATTAAGAATTAAGAAGAAATATTTTAATTAAATATTAGAAAAATCAGCTCTATAAATAAATTTAAAAAAGTAGATGATAATCATAATTTCATCTACTTTTAAAATAATTTGAAATTTTTTATGCTTACATT
>URRX01000053.1 GCA_900550345.1 uncultured Anaerococcus sp.
GAAGAATCCAAACTATTATATAAATTACTAATAAATAATTTCAAAATCCCCTTAGAAGTTTGATTATTTTTTATAGCAAATAAGTAAGAATCAGTATTACCAAATTTATCTTTTATTTTGTCTCTAAAATCATCAACATTATTAAATAAAAATCCCATATAATCTCCTTATTTAAAAATAAATACCTCTTTAATATCTTTATCTAAAACCTTGCAAATCTTGTAAGCTGTTTCTAAAGTCGGACTAATAGTGTTATTTTCATAAGCCATAATAGACCTTCTTTTAAGCCCAACAAGCTTTGCCAATTTGTGCTGAGAAAGATTTTTCTCTTTCCTAAATTCTCTAATCCTATTTTCAATCTCAACTTCCATATCAAAACCCTTGGTTACATTTTTAGTACACTTTTTGTTACATTTATAGTACCATAGTTATAAATTTTTGTAAATAATTAATTCATTTATGAAATAAATTGAAAGTAAAAAATAAAAAACAGGAGCATTCGCTCCTGTTTTTGCTAATCGAATTATTTTTAGTTATATGGATTTTTTATCTTAAAATTCTACTTTTTTGCCGTAATATGCAGCTTCATAGATTTTTTTGATATCTTCTGGAGAAGTTTCTCTTGGATTTGTAAGTGTACAAGCATCTTTGAATGCATTTTCACTCATTTTATCTAAAACTTCTAAGAATTTGTCTTCTTCTATTACAGTATTTTTACCATCTTTTATATTTGCTGTAAGTCCTACTGCCTCGTTTAATTTTCTAATTTCTTCTGCTATATCATCTATGCCAAGAATTTTTTCTAATTTATCATATTTATCTGTTGCTTTTCTATTGTAATCTATAATATATGGAAGCATTATTGCGTTTGCTTCTCCATGTGTTAGGTGGAATATTCCTCCAATTTTGTGAGCCATTGAGTGAACTATTCCTAAAGATGCATTTGAAAATGCCATTCCTGCAAGGGTTGATGCATCGTGCATTTTTTCTCTTGCATCCATATCATCTCCGTTGTCATAGGCTTTTTTAAGATTTTCAAATACTAGTTCAATTGCTCTAATTGCAAGTGGTGATGTATAATCATCTGCTGCTGTTGAAACGAAAGCTTCGACTGCGTGTGTCATTACATCCATTCCTGTTTGAGCTGTAATTCTTTGTGGCATTTTGCTTGCGATAACTGGATCACAGATTGCTACATCTGGTACGAAATCAGGATGAACCAATGGATATTTTATTTCTTTTTCTGTATCAGTTATTACTGAAAAAGCTGTAATTTCTGACGCTGTTCCTGATGTTGAAGGAATACAAGCCATTTTTGCTTTTGTTCTAAGTGGTGGATTGTCAAAAGCTGCTAATTTTTCAAAACTGTATCCTGGATATTCATAGAAAATCCACATAGCCTTTGCAGCATCCATAGCACTTCCTCCACCAATTGGAATTATCCAATCTGGTTCAAATTCTTCCATTTTCTTTCCACCTTCAAGGCAAGTTTTTACTGATGGATCTGGTTCTACTCCATCAAGAATCATAACTTCCATTCCAGCTTCTTCTAGATATTTTTTAGCTTGATCCAAAAATCCAAATTTTTTCATAGAATGGCCGCCAGTTACAAGAACTGCTTTTTTGCCTTCTAAATTCTTAAGATATTCTAAACTGTCAACTCCGTGAACAATTGTTCTTGGAATTGCAAAAGTATTAATTGCCATTTTTCCCTCCGTAAATTTTCCTTGTTAATCTTTTATCATTATCATTATATGATATTGTAGATTAAAGTCAACATAATTTTTAATCTGCACTTAATTTTTGTTATTTAAATAACATTGTTAGTTTTTATTTTATTACTTTCACCTAAAATCTTAAGTTTTAATATTTTAAAAAAATTATAATATTTTTGTTAATTAATAAGCAGAATATTCACTAGAAATTTTTGTAAAAATTTTATTTTGATTTTTTTAAATGAATAGATTGAAAATAGAAAAAATTATAAAAATGCCTTAGAGAAAATTATATGGAAAGTCATTACCCAATAAAAGGTAAGATTAATGATTGAAGAAATATTTTGATAGAAAAAATATAGAAATTTTTAAATTAAGCAAGTAAAAAACCTCCCAAAACTTTGGAAGGTTTTTAAACTTATTAAACTGTACCCATTATTTTTAAAACAATATTTGCAATTATTGCAGATCCAATATAAGTTCCTAATAGGGCACATATTGTTATTACTACAATTTTTAGACCTTGTTCTTTGAATGAATCTAATTCTTTTGCTGAAGAAATTCCTGCGTATGCCAAAATTGGTGTACAAAGTGGCAATAAATCAAGATGAGTCATTGCTTCATTAAATGGTTCAACCACTGGTGAAAGTCCAGGAATTGATGCAAAAGATGCCAAGAATGCTATATATAAAATAGTTGGTAAATTTATATGAACTTTTTGAAGTAAAAGATCTAAAATCAATCCAATTACTGTAATTCCAAATAACCAAAGCATTCCAACTAAAACATCTGCCATAGTTGAATCTGATCCCATTCTTATACTTGAAACGTAAAGACCTGCTATAGAAATTACTGCTGTTATACACAAAACTCCTAAATATTTTGAAAGAGTTTTTCCAAAAGCTTCGTTTGCTTCTTTTTCGTCTTTTTTCTCAATATGACGAGTTGGAGCAAGAGCAGCTTTTTCAGCTTCATATTTTTCTTTTCCCTTACAAATTTTATATAACCATTCTGCTATAGGAATTCCTAAGAAAAATGCAACATAAACTGTATCAACTGCTGATAAAACTTGACTTGTAGCACCATATCCCATTAAAGCTTGTTCTTTTTCTGGAAAAGCTTCGATAATTGGAGCTATAGCCCCACTCATCATAGATGCAGATCCAGTTCCTGCAGCCATTGATAAAGATTCAGGACTAAACCAAGGAATATTTACAAAAATTGATGAAATTATAGAAAATGCAATAGTTCCAAGAAGAGTTCCTGTAATGTAAGAACCCATAACTCCACGACCTTCAGGAGAATCTAATCCATATAAATTTGCAACAATTCCAAGTCCTTCTTCTCTTGAGATTGAAAAACCAGAACCAATAGCTGTTCTATCCATTTTAAATACAAAAACTGCAACTGGAATAGAAATAAAAATTGTTCCAAGGTTACCAAATTCTTGTAAAATTAAAGCAGGACCTGCCTTAATGACTGTAGAAATGTTTGGTCCAATAGCTGTTGCCATGTAGGCAATCAAAAACAAACAAGAAATGCTGACATATTCACCAGCTCTTGCCATATCACGTTCAGAAATAGAACTAGAACTTAAAGTACGAGCTACAATAATTCCAATAATAAGTGCGTAGATCATTGGCAGAAGCTTAAATTTAACAATGCCAAAATCAAATGGAATAATACCAATAGCCTCTGCTGCAATGACTACAAGTAAAATAATAAAATGTAGTCTCATATCCGTAAGAATACTTTTCTTTTTCATTTTTCCCTCCTTATGTAATAAATCGAAAAGGCAAATGAAACAAACCTTTTCTTAAATTTGATTTGTTGCTTTAATTTGTAAAAATCAAGCTTACAAACCATCCATGAAATAGACTATCATCAATTATGTTTTTTGTCAATAAAGTATAATGAGATATTTTTATCATTTTTTTATAAAAATACTATAATTTTGATTAATATTCTTTATGAATTTTAAGTATTTTAAATAAATTAAGAAAATTCGGTATATTCTATATAGAATATTATATATTTATGCTACTTATTTGTTTTTTACTTAATTATTAAACTTAAACTTATCTACTTATTTGAAACTAATTTCTATAAATCTTTAGATTGGTAATTAGATTAAAATTTTTAGCGAATGCTTTTTAAAAACTTTTTTGTATTTTAAAATAACATTTATTGTATAATTTCTAAATAATTTTATATTTTGTTATTTAAAATTGACACAAAGATTTTATCTTGGTATTATTAGCATATATTATATTATTATGGAGTTTGAATGAAAAAATTATCTGTTGAAAAATTAGCTGATACTGTTACTAATAATAGAAAATTTAAAAAATATACTCAAAGAAATCTTTCCGATTTGACTGGTATCAATAGAACTATGATTAGTCGCATCGAATCTTGTGATTATGTGCCATCTATTGACCAACTTCAAGCTTTGGCTGAAGTTTTAGATTTTGATATTGTTGATTTATTTGAGGAGGAAGGTAAAAATAATTTTATGAAAAAATTTGATAAAAAATACAAAATTGCTGTTGCAGGAACAGGTTACGTAGGCCTTTCTATTGCAACTTTGTTATCTCAATACAACCATGTTACAGCTGTTGATATTATTAAAGAAAAGGTTGATTTAATTAATAATAGAAAATCCCCTATTCAAGATGAATATATTGAAAAATATCTTGATGAAAAAGATTTGGATTTAACTGCGACTTTAGATGGAGAAAAAGCTTATAAAGATGCTGATTTTGTTGTTATTGCAGCTCCTACTAATTATGATTCTAAGAAAAACTTTTTTGATTGTTCTGCTGTTGAATCTGTTATTGAATTAGTTTTGAAGGTTAATCCTTCTGCTACTATGATTATAAAATCTACTATTCCTGTAGGATACACTAAATCTGTTAGGGAAAAATATAATACTAAAAATATTATTTTTTCTCCTGAATTTTTAAGAGAATCTAAAGCTTTATATGATAATCTTTATCCATCTAGAATTATTGTTTCTTGTGATGATGAAAGCCGTGAAAAAGCTGAAATTTTTGCTTCTCTTTTACAACAAGGAGCAATAAAAGAAAATATTGATACTTTGTTTATGGGCTTTACAGAAGCTGAGGCTGTAAAGTTATTTGCTAATACTTATCTTGCTCTTAGGGTTTCTTATTTTAATGAGCTTGATACTTATGCTGAAAGCAAGGGATTAAATACTGAAGAAATTATTAATGGTGTTTGTCTTGATCCAAGAATTGGCTCTCATTACAACAATCCTTCTTTTGGATATGGTGGATATTGTCTTCCAAAAGATACCAAACAACTTCTTGCAAACTTTGATAAGGTTCCTCAAAATATGATTTCTGCTATTGTTGATTCTAATAGGACTAGAAAGGATTTTATTGCTGATCAAGTATTAAATGTTGCAGGATACTACGCTTACAACACAGACGACCAATATAAGCCTGAAAAAGAAAAAGAATGTGTAATTGGAGTTTATAGATTAACAATGAAGTCAAACTCTGACAATTTCCGTCAATCTTCAATTCAAGGAGTTATGAAAAGAATAAAGGCAAAAGGTGCAACAGTTATAATTTACGAACCAACTTTAAAAGACGGTCAAACTTTCTTTGGATCAGAAGTTGTAAACGACTTAAAGAAATTCAAAAAAATGAGCCAAGCTATAATTGCAAATAGGTATAATTCTTGCCTTGACGATGTAATAGATAAGGTTTATACAAGAGATATTTTTAAAAGAGACTAAAAATTAACCCATCTCATATATTTTGAGATGGTTTTTTTTATTTAAATAGAAATAAATTTTTATAGAATACTTTCCCAACTATTTTCAGCTTTCTTTAGAAATAATATAAAATCAACTCAAAATCCATCTAGATCTGATAAATATGCCTTGATTTGGCATATTTGTCCCTAAAACTATTGCAAATTTTCAACCGTTGATTTCGGCTATAGATCCTGAAAACTAGTGCGAAAGCACGGATAAATTTACCTAGTAAATTAGTTTTCATAAGCACGGAAAAATTTGCAAAGCAAATGAGTTTAGTGTCGAGAAATCTATTATTAACTTTATCTAATAATTAATTAAATATATTATTTATAAGATTTATCCTAGAAAAAATTTTCCAATAAAAAAGCCATTGACAATCATTATGCCAATAGCTTTTAAAATTTTAAAAATTAATTTATTTCAGTCAAAAGATCACTTCTTACATAACCTTGATTACCATTAAAGTCTATCTTTGACCACATATCTCCATTCTCATCGCTTACTTGTTCATATACATTAACTTCACTATCCTTAGGAATTTCTGTAATATAATTATCCTCATTAGTTGTAGGAGATTTTCTCAAATTAATTGAATCTATAGCCTTTAAAACTCTTTTGTTTGTATTAGATTGCTCATTTTCTTTAATATTTGATGTATTTTCTTGATTATTTTCATCTTCTTCAGTAGAATTTGTATTTTCAATTGAAGCACTTTCATTTGAGGAAGAATCAAAAACTGTATCAATATTTACATCTCTTTGTTCGTATTTCTCTTGCTTTTTTTCACATGAGCTTAAGGCAATAAGTAGAGCAAGAGAGCAAAATATATATTTTATCTTCATTTTTTTCTCCAAAAATTAAATAAACTTTTTTTCTTACTTTTCTTTTTCACCTGTTCTTCTTCTCTTACAATCTCATCATATCCACTTGGTATAAATTCATCATTTATAATTTTTTGAGGATTAGTTTGGGTCAATTTTTCAAATTTTTCTCTACCAATTATCTCAATAATCTCATTTTTTTCATCTTCAATATTTGGACTTCTCCATTCAGATTGATGCGAATCTGTCCCTATAAAATGAACCATATTTTTTTCCAATAATTTTTTTGTGGTATGGTGGTGGGATTTCATGGATGAATAATTAATTTGGATAAGAGCCCCCATCTTTATAAATTCATATAAATATGAAATATTTTTTTCCACATAAGGATACCTTTCTACATGGGCAATTATTGGTATATAGCCTTCAAGAGAAAGATTATAAATCAAATCTTTCAAATAAAGTGGCTTGTTGACAAAGGATAGTTCTAACAAAACATATCTTGAATTATTCAAAGTCAACAATTCTTTCTTGTGAATTTTATCCAAAGTATTTGGCTCAACGTGGATCTCATGTCCTGGGTGAATTTTAAAATCAAGATTTCTTTTTTTAATCTCGTCATTTAAAATAGAAGATTTTTCCAAAATATCTTCCTTTTTTACCATATACCTTGATGGATCATAATGGCTTGTGGCAATAATTTCCTTAAAACCATTTTTCATAAAAAGCTCAACCATCTTCATTGATTCATCAAAAGACCTGGACCCATCATCCACCCCATAAATTATGTGGTTATGAATGTCAATCATTAATAATAACCCTTGTAAGTAGATTCGCTAAGGTCTGCAAAAGTAAGAACAGCCCCCAAAACTTTTCCCTTAACCTTGTTAAGATTTTCAAGAGCATGGGAAACTTCTTCTTTTTTAGTATCATTAGATTTGATTGCAAAAATTACCCCATCACAATAAGTAGAAACAATTGATGCATCAGTAAATAATCCTACTGGAGGAGTATCCAAAAATACATAATCAAACCTTTGTGAAAGCTCTTCAATCAATTCTTTTACATGATTAGAAGCCAAAATTTCTGCAGGATTTGGAGGAACTGGACCTGAAAGTAGAACAAAAAGATTATCTTCGTATTGGTCCTTTATCAAGGCCCTATCAAGCTCAACCTTTCCAGTAATAACATTAGTAAGACCCATATTAGTTTCAATTCCTGCAACCTTTCCAACCTTTGGCATTCTTAAATCAAAATCCAAAAGCACAACAGAATTTCCATTTTCTGCAAAAGATTTTGCGATAGAATACAAAACAGTAGTCTTACCCTCGCTTGGCTTAGAAGAAGTCATAGCAATAACTCTTTTTTTATTATCAATATCAGAAAATTGAATATTAGTCCTAACAGAACGAATAGCCTCATCAAAAACAGATGTAGTATTATAATAACCGCGTTTTTTTGCCATCTTACTCTCCTTTACTCTTATCAGGAATCATTCCAAGAACAGGAATATCAAAAGCCTCTTGGATATCATCAGTTGTCTTGAAAGTTGTGTCACTTAGTTCTTTAAATAAAGAAATAGCAACTCCAATAATAAAACCTAAAACAAAACCTACAAGGGTGTTTTTCTTTATATTAGGAGAAGAAGGTTTTTCAGGTAGATTTGCCTTGTCAAGAATTTGAACATTATCAACCTTCATAATCTTTGTAACAGAATCCTTAAAAACCATAGAAGTTGCATTAGCAATATCCATAGCCCTTTCAGGAACAGTATCAACAACCTTAACAGAAATAATTTGAGTATCCTTTACAGGCTCAATAGAAACCTTTTGAGAAAACTCCCCATAATCCATATCAAGTTTCAAATCAGCAATAACATTATCAGCCACTCCCTTACTCTTAACAATCTCAGAATAAGTAGAAACCAAGGCCCTGTTTGCATTGATCTGATTAATATCAACATCGCCCTTTTGATTAGGTTCTTCATTTTTAGAATTACTTACAATCATAGTAGTAGTAGCTTCATACTTTGGTGTAATAACAAAAACAGAAGCCGCATAAGAAAGAGCTGCAAAAATAACAGCCAAACAAAGAATTGAAAAAAGATGCTGTCTTAACTTCTTAGCCAATTCCAATAAATCAATTTCTCTTTCATCCATTTATTTTCTCCTTTATATAAAATTATTTTTAAATTATTCAGAAATAAAAATTCTTTAACTTTAAGTTTATAATAAAATTTTGTTAAATTCAATGGTTTGTAATATTTATTTACATTTATCTTTTTATCTTTCTTGCCACTTCAAAAACCATATTTTTTTCACCAGCATCCATAACAAAAAAGAACATGACGCTCATATAAACAAGCACATATAAAATACCGTGTACCATAAATTTAAAATATAT
>URRX01000054.1 GCA_900550345.1 uncultured Anaerococcus sp.
AAATATTTTACAATTAATTTGGGTAGAAAATAAAATAGGAGGGATATATGGCGATTTTTGATAGAAAAAATGAAAAAGGATTTGAAAAATTAGTTGAATATTATGGACTTGAAGATATAAAAAAAGAAGATTTAGAGCTTATATCTGAGAATTCTTCTATGTTTGCTAGTGGTGGAATTAACGGATTATTTGCACAAAATTGGTTAATGATTAAACAGCTTGATAGGTTAAATAAAAATATAGAAAAACTATTAGAAAAAAATTCGTAAATATTTTCTAAAATCTCCTAGATGGGTATTTATTTACTAAGTGGAGGGAGTTTATGAGATTTGTAGATATAATTGAAAAAAAGAAAAATAAAGAAGAATTAACAGATGCAGAAATAGGATATTGGATTGATGGAGTAACCGACGGATCAATTCCAGATTATCAAACATCAGCTCTATTAATGGCAATAGTTTTAAATGGAATGACAGATCATGAAACAGCAAAACTTGCAGAAGCTATGATGAATAGTGGAGATGTTATGGATTTATCAGATATAGAAGGAATAAAATCTGATAAACACTCAACAGGAGGAGTAGGAGATAAAACATCAATTGCCCTTGGTGCAATAGTTTCAGCTTGTGGTCTAAAACTTGCAAAAATGAGTGGAAGAGGCTTAGGCCATACTGGGGGAACTCTAGATAAATTAGAATCAATAGAAGGATTAAATATCTTTTTAACAGAAGAAGAATTTAAAAAACAAGTAAATGAAATTGGCTTTGCAATAATAGGACAAACTGGAGAATTAGTTCCAGCAGATAAAAAATTATATGCTCTAAGAGATGTAACAGCAACAGTAAATTCAATCCCTCTAATAGCATCATCAATAATGAGTAAAAAACTTGCATCAGGATCAGATACAATTCTTTTGGATGTAAAATATGGTGAAGGTGCCTTTATGAAAACAAAAGAAGATGCTAAAAAATTAGCTAATGCCATGATAGCCATTGGTACAAAACTTGGTAGAAATACAAAGGCAATGATTACTGATATGAATCAACCTTTGGGAAATACAATTGGAAATGCTTTAGAAGTAAAAGAAGCAGTTGATACTGTAAAAGGACAAGGACCAAAAGACTTTACAGAACTTGTAACAGTAGCAGGAGAAATAATGCTAATGCAAGCTGGAAAAGCTGAAAATAAAGATCAAGCAAGAGAAATGATCGAAGATGCAATAAATTCTGGAAAAGCCTTTGATCAATTAAAGAAAATGGTAAAAAGTCAAGGTGGAAATGTAGATCAAATAGAAGATACATCTTTACTTCCACAAGCAAAATATAAAACAGAAATGAAAGCAAAAGAAGAAGGTTATATTGAACATATTCATTCAATGAATTTAGGAATTCTATCAATGAAACTTGGTGGAGGACGTGAGAAAAAAGAAGACGATATAAACTATGCAGTTGGTCTTGAAATGAATGTCAAAAAAGGTGACAAGGTAAAAGAAGGCGACCTTTTGTGCACAGTTTATCACGATCAAGAATTAACAGAAGAATGGATAGAAAGTTTCTATGATACTTTCTCATACACAAAAGAAAAAACAAATCCAATTCCAATAGTAGAAGAAATATTGGGATAAACCTAAAATATTATTAAATTATCCATATATAAATTTTCCAAAAATCCTAGCAAATATTACTTGCTAGGATTTTTTTATAAATTTTTTTGTGTTTTTAGTTAGTAAGAATAAAAAAATTCGATTTTATCGAGTTTTAAGTATTTTGATATATATTTGCTATTTATTTTAGTAATTATTTTTAAGAATTTAGATATTTATGAAATTAATTTCTCTAAATAGGTAAAAATTATTTTTGAAAACGGGAAAACGAATTTGTTATTTTGATTTTATGAAAGTTATTTCAAAATTATTTAATTTCTTGAAATTATATTTATCATGTAATATACTGTAACCATCAAGGAGGTAGATATGACTGATATAGAGGAAATAAGTTCTATTAAAGGGAAATTAATAGTGTCATGTCAAGCCTTGCCAGATGAGCCTTTACATTCATCATTTATAATGGGAAAAATGGCAAAAGCTGCTAAGCAAGGTGGAGCAAAGGGTATCAGAGCTAATACTAGTGAAGATATAAAAGAAATTAAAAAGGAAGTTGATTTACCAGTTATAGGTATTGTGAAAAAAGATTATGCAGATTCTAAAGTCTATATTACACCAACAATAGATGAAATTGATGATTTGGTTTCTACAAATGTAGAAATAATAGCTATGGATGCTACAAAAGATTTAAGACCTGGTGGAATTGGAATCGATGAATTTTTTAGGAAAGTCAAGAAAAAATATCCTAATCAATTATTTATGGCTGATTGTTCTACAGTAGATGAGGCTATAAATGCTGATAAACTAGGATTTGATTTTATTGGAACAACCTTGGTTGGATATACTGACCAATCTAAAAATGATAAAATCGAAGAAAATGATTTCAAAATACTTAGAGATATTATAAAAAATGTAGATAATAAAGTAATTGCTGAGGGCAATATTAATACACCTGAAAAAGCTAAGAGAGTTCTTGAGCTTGGTGCTTATAGCGTTGTTGTTGGTTCAATTATTACAAGACCACAAGTTATAACTAAAAATTTTACAGATAAAATTAATGAATTAGAAAAATAAAAAAATATTTAATAAAGGAAAGGGAAAATTATGAGAAATTTAGACAAATATAAGGGAGTAATTCCAGCATTTTATGCTTGCTATGATGAAAATGGAGAAATAAGTCCAGAAAGAGTTAGAGAACTTACAAAATACCACATAGAAAAAGGTGTTAAGGGTGTTTATGTAAATGGTTCTTCTGGAGAATGTATTTACCAAAGTGTTGAAGATAAAAAAATTGTTCTTGAAAATGTAATGAAAGAAGCTAAAGGAAAACTTACAGTTATAGCTCATGTAGCTTGTAACAATACAAAAGATTCTATGGAACTTGCAGCTCATGCAGAAAGTTTGGGAGTTGATGCTATTGCAGCTATTCCTCCAATTTATTTTAGACTTCCAGAATATTCTATTGCCTCATACTGGAATGACATTTCTTCTGCAGCACCAAATACTGATTTTGTAATTTATAATATTCCTCAACTTGCAGGAGTAGCTTTAACAGAGTCACTATTTAGTGAAATGAGAAAAAATCCTAATGTAATTGGTGTTAAAAACTCATCAATGCCTGTTCAAGACATTCAAATGTTTAAACAAAATGCAGGAGAAGATTATATAATCTTTAATGGTCCAGATGAACAATTTATTTCAGGAAGACTTATTGGAGCTGAAGGAGCAATTGGTGGAACATACGGAGCTATGCCAGAATTAATTTTAAAAATGGATGAATGTCTAAAAAATAAAGATTTAGATAAGGCTCGTGAGATTCAATATGCTGTAGATGCAATAATCTATAAAATGTGTTCAGCTCGTGGAAATATGTATGCAGTAATTAAGGAAATATTAAGAATTAATGAAGATTTAGATATAGGTGGAGTTAGAAGACCTCTTGAAAATCTAATCGATTCTGATATGGATGTTGTAAAAGAAGCTGCTAAGATGATAAAAGACACTAAAGAAAAATATATAGGTTAAGGTGAAAAAAATGCAGGGATTTACTAACATTGATTTAATAATATTAATAGTATATTTAGCAGCAGTATTATTTGCAGGCCTTCATTTCTCTAAAAAAGAAATGAAGGGCAAAGAATACTTTAAAGGTGACGGAACAGTACCTTGGTGGGTAACTTCAGTGTCAATTTTTGCAACTCTTCTTAGTCCGATTTCATTTTTATCACTTGCAGGAAATTCTTATGCAGGAACTTGGATTATGTGGTTTGCACAACTTGGAATGCTTGTTGCAATTCCATTTACTATAAAATTTTTCTTACCAATTTATAGTAAACTCGATATAGATACAGCTTATCACTATCTTGAATTAAGATTTGATAGTAAGGGTTTAAGAATTCTTGGTGCTATTATGTTTATAATCTACCAAGTTGGTCGTATGTCAATTATAATGTATCTTCCATGTATGGTTTTATCAAAACTTATGGGAATAAACGTAAATATTTTGATTATAATTATGGGAGTTATTGCAATAATTTATTCTTATACTGGTGGACTTAAATCAGTATTGTGGACAGATTTTATCCAAGGATCAGTATTACTTCTTGGTGTAACATTTGGTTTATTTTATCTAATTGCAAATATTAACGGTGGGTTTGGTGCAATATCAAGCGAACTTTTCACAAACCACAAATTTTTAGCAGTAAATGAGCCAATATTTGATGCAAATATATTTAAAGATTCAATATTTTTACTAATAATTGGAGCTGGTTTAAATACAATAGGATCTTATGTTTCAAGTCAAGATATTGTACAAAGATTTACAACTACAACTGATACAAAAAAATTAAACAAAATGATGGTAACAAACGGTTGTCTTTCAATTTTTATTGCGACAGTATTCTATCTTATAGGAACAGGGCTTTTCGTATTTTATAAAGTTCAAGGCAATCCTTTACCACCAGCAGCTCAACAAGACCAAATTTTTGCATCATGGATAGCTTTTGAACTTCCAGTAGGATTTACAGGAATATTACTTGCAGCAATTTATGCAGCAAGCCAATCAACACTTTCAACTGGACTAAATTCAGTTGCGTCAAGCTGGGCCTTAGATATTCAATCAAGTTTGAAAAAAGATTTAAGTTTTGAAAAACAAACAAAAATTGGTCAAAGAGTTTCATTAATAGTTGGAATTTTTGCAATAATAGTTTCAATGATATTAGCAAATGGTGATATAAAATCAGCTTATGAATGGTTTAACGGATTTATGGGACTTGTTTTGGGAATACTTGTAGGAACATTTATTCTTGGAGCATTTACAAAAACTGCAAATAAATTTGGAGCAACATTAGCCTTTATCGCAGCAAGCGGCGTTATGATTTATATAAAATATTTCGTAGATCCAGCAAAAATTTCTTTCTGGTCATACTCAATTATATCAATCTTAGTTTCTTTGGTAGTAGGACTACTTGCATCTGTAATTTACAATAAAGTAAAGGGAAAAGAAGTTAATTTACCAAAAAATACAACAATTTATAATCTAGATTAGGGGAATAAAATGATATTTGGAAATGTAAAAAATTTAGATGAATTTTCATATCTTAATGAAAAAATTAAAGAATGTTTTGAATTTTATAAAAACAATGATATGAAAAAAATGGAAAAGGGAAGTCATCCTATAAAAGGAGAAGATCTTTTTGTAAATGTAGTAGAATATGAAACTACAAATCCTGAAAATAGATTTTGGGAAGCTCACAAAGATTATCTAGATCTTCATCTTATGCTTGATGGAAGTGAACAAATTGATTTAAATTTTATTCAAAATATGAATTTGGGTTCTTATAAAAAAGAAGATGATTATCAAGCAATGGAAGGCGAAAAAAATTCATCAGTAATCTTAAATGAGGGAGATTTTCTAATATGCTATCCTAATGATGGTCATATGACAGCCATAAAAGTTGATAATCCACAAAAAATTAAAAAAGCAATTTTTAAAATCAAATTATAGGATATAATAGAGGCAGTGTGATGAGCATTTGCCTCTTATTTTAAAGGAGATATTATGAAAAAATATATAGGTATAGATATTGGTGGAACAGCTATAAAATATGGACTTATTGATGATAAGGCAAATATTTTGGAAAATTATGAAATAGAAACAAATGCCCAAAAAGGCGGAGACCATATCCTAGAAGAAGTATTAAAAATCGTAGAAAATTTTGTAGAGAAAAATCAAAATGATCAAATAATGGGAGTTTGTATTTCAACTGCGGGTGTTGTTGATACAAAAAAAGGATCAATTTATCACGCATCAGAATTAATACCTAATTATATAGGAGTAAATTTTAAAAAGACAATTAAAGAAAAATTTTCTTTGCCTTGCGAGGTTGAAAATGATGTAAACTGTGCAGGTCTTGCTGAATACAAATCAGGCGCATCAAAAGAAAGTTCAGTTTGTCTTACTCTAACAATTGGAACAGGAATTGGTGGATGTGGAATTGTTGATGGAAAAGTTCTTCATGGGGCAAATGGCTCAGCTTTTGAAGTTGGATATATGAATATAAATGGTGATAAATTTGAAAATCTAGGTTCAGCAAAAACTTTGGTTGAAAAAGTTGCTAAAGAAAAAAATGAAGATATTTCTTTTTGGAATGGAAAAAAAGTTTTTGAAAATGCGAAAAAAGGAGATGAAATTTGCATAAAAGCAATTGATGAAATGTGTGATATCTTGGGTCTTGGAATCGCAAATTTATCTTATATGTTAAATCCTGATACAGTCGTACTAGGCGGTGGAATCATGGCCCAAGAAGAATATTTGAAAAAAAGAATTGAAGAAAAAATCTCTTTATATTTAGAAAAAAGATTTTTTGATAAGTTAAGCTTAAAATTTGCCAAACATAAAAATCAAGCAGGAATCTTGGGAGCTTATTACAATTTTAGAGATTTAGAAGAAAAATAGGAGAATATTTTGGACTATTATAATAAATCTGTTGTAGAAATAATAGAATCAAATTATGATAATTTTACAGAAGTTGAAAAAAACATAGCCGATTTTTTCATTCATAATAATAAAAGGGAAGATTTTTCTAGTAAAACCATAGCAGAAAAATTATATATATCTCAAGCTTCTCTTTCTAGATTTGCACAAAAATGTGGATTTAGGGGATATAGAGAATTTGTTTACCAATATGGACAAGATTTTGTAGAAAAAAATGAAGATATAAATGGAAATGTAAGCCAAGTTTTAAATACTTACCAAGAATTATTAAATAAAACCTACAGCCTAATAGATGAAAATCAAATAAAAAAAGTAATTGAATATATCAGCAGGGCACACAGGGTTGTTGCTTGCGGGAAAGGCTCATCAGGACTTGCTGCAAATGAAATGGAACTAAGATTTATGAGAATTGGAGTAAATATAGATTCCATAACAGATTCTGACCAAATGAAAATGAGAGGAGCTTTTCATGATCAAGATTCTCTAATTTTTGGACTAAGTATTAGTGGAAATACAAGTGAAGTTATGCTTTTTCTATCACAAGCCCACGTAAAAAATGCAAAAACTGTTCTTATAACTTCACAAGTTAGAGATTCATATAAAGATTATTGTGATGAAGTTATCCTAGTTCCATCTCTCAAACATTTAGATTATGGAAATGCCATAAGTCCACAATTTCCAATTTCTATTATGGTTGATATTTTATATTCATATTTTGTAAAAGAAGATAAAAATATTAAAGAAAAACTTCATGGTGATACCTTAAAAGCCTTAGGAACTGAATAATTTGTAAAATATTTAACGCATAAATTTCTTGACATTTTTCATTTTAAAAATATCCTAATAATAGGAGATTAAAATGATTAAAGAAAAAATTATAGAAAATGTAGGTATTATTTATTTAGATAGACCTAAAATTATAAATTCATTAAACTTAGAAATGGTAAAAGATATAGAAAAGATCCTAAAAAAATGGGAAAATGATGATAACATAAAAGCTATTTTATTTGATTCACTTTGCCAAAAAGGATTTTGTGCGGGCGGAGATTTAAAAACAATTTACAATGATTATCTTTTAAATGATAACTGTCAAAACAAGGATGAATTTTATGAAGAGGAATTTATCCTAGATAAGTACGTAAAAGATTACAAAAAGCCAATTATAAGTCACTATTTTGGAATAGTTATGGGAGGAGGAATAGGTCTTACCATAAATTCTGATTTTATAGTTTGTGATGAAAGTGTAAATTGGGCTATGCCAGAAACTAGATTAGGATTTGTTCCTGATGTTGGAGTTTGCAAACATATTTCAAAACTTCCCCAAGCCCTTGGACAATATTTAGGTCTTTGTGGGGAAAGTTTAGAAAGTTCTGATTTGATAAAATATAATTTGGCTAATCTTTATTTAGATTCAAATAATTATCAAAAATTATTAGATATTTTAATAGAATTATCAAAAGAATATGAAAAAGAAGAATTAATTGAAAACTTAAAGATTAAAACAGAAAAATTAAAGCTAGAAAACAAACCATCAAAAATCGATAAAGACATGGGAAAAATAGAAAAATATTTTTCTTATGATAGCTTTGATAAAATTCTTGAAAACTTAGAAGCTAACAAAGAAGATGAATTTGCACAAAAAACTTTAGAAAATTTAAAAGAGAGATATATTTTTATGTTACAAGTGCAATTCGAAAAATATTTTATTTGCAAGAATTTAAGCAAAAATCAAGTCTTTGATCTCGATTTAAAAATATTAGAATATGCGAGAAAAACAGGTTCAATGCAAGAAGGAATAAGATCTTTGATAATTGATAAAGAAAGTGCTAATTGGAAAGAAAAATCTCTAGATCAAGTTTCCTTACTAAAAGTAAAAGATTTATTAGGAATCGAAAAATTATATAATGAAAGATAAACTTAGGCTAAAACCTAGGTTTATTTTTTTGAAATTTTCTAATTTGATTAATT